>CATPAT010000066.1 GCA_955652155.1 uncultured Chthoniobacterales bacterium
ATTTCGAGAACCGAAATGTCGAACGTGCCACCGCCCAAATCGTAAACCGCGATCTTCTCGTCCTTCTTCTTGTCCAAACCGTAAGCGAGCGATGCCGCGGTCGGCTCATTGATGATTCGCAAAACTTCCAGGCCCGCGATTTTGCCCGCGTCCTTGGTCGCGTTCCGCTGCGAGTCGTTGAAATACGCCGGCACGGTAATGACCGCCTGCGTAATTTTCTCGCCGAGCTTCGCTTCCGCGTCGGCTTTTAGCTTCGACAAGATCATTGCCGAAATTTCCGGCGGCGAAAAAGTCTTGCGCTCGCCGGCGACTTCCACCTGAACGTGCGCGTCGCCGTTCGCTGCCTTCACGATTTTGTACGGAACGCGATGCTCTTCTTCATGCACTTCATCAAACTTGCGGCCCATGAAACGTTTGATTGAGAAAACCGTGTTCTGCGGATTCGTCACTGCCTGACGCTTTGCGGCCTGGCCGACCAGCCGCTCGCCACTTTTTGTAAACGCGACGACCGAGGGCGTCGTGCGCGCACCTTCTGAATTTTCCAAAACTACCGGGTCGCCACCTTCCATCACGGCCATGCAGGAATTAGTGGTGCCCAAATCGATACCTAAAACTTTAGCCATAAATAGATTTCCTTTCGGGTCGAAAGAGACTTCGACCTGCGGGCTCCCTTAGCACACAGCAAGCCACGGGGACGCGTCGACGCACAAGATACTGACGATCAGGGGATAACGTCGCAAATGGCGCCTTACGTTGCCATCGAATTCGAGACAACGCGTCACAGTCTGCCTGCTACCACGCCATCCAGCCGCGCCAACGCGGCGCACACCCGAAACTCCAAGCGCCAAGTTCTAAAACCCACGGAAAAGCCAATATTCAATACTCAAAATGTGCACGGAAGCGTTTTCGAGTTTGGTGTTTGGATCGTGATCTGGGATTTGGAGGTTGGGATTCGGAGCTTCCCGCTTCGCGGCGGCACAACGCCTGCTCGTTTCGGTGCCGTGCAAAATTCCCTGCGAAAAGTCGAAGCCGATCCCGACCTCTTCTTTCCTTGCCAGCACTGCAAAGCTGCGTTGGTCGTGAATAAATCGGCTGCGGGGCTCAGTTTAACCTGCCAAAAGTGCGGCCAGCTAACGACCGTTCCGAAACCGGAGGAGCCGAGCGCGAGCGCATCTGCTTACGCGGAAGAAATTCGAGGAAAACTGACCGAAAACGAATCGCAGCGCGCCGAAGTGACCGGTTACATCAATCAACTCACGATCCAATTGCATCGTTGGCAATTGCGTTTGCAAACGCTGAACGAGCGCAAAGCGCAGCTCGAGAAAGGGCTGGGCGGGAACAAGGCGTAACGCGGATCGAGCAATTCGACGCCAGTCCGGCTCGGACCTCGATGCCAAATAAGGTCGGCGGAGCCGAGGCTTTTTTAACACCGGTGCGAGCCGCACTGGCAGTTGCGGAGCGGCCGATCCACCTTTTGCTCTGGCAACTGTCAGGACCCGCGATAACGTTTTCGCGTGCGGCAATATCATGATCTCCTTCGGCTCGTTCTCGACGAAGGTCAGCCGCGCACCGATCGCACCGGTACTGGCACGCTGTCGATCTTCGGGGCGCAAGCGCGCTTTGATTTGCGTCCGAGCGGCCCGGGATTTCCGCTGCTGACAACGAAGAAGCTCCACATCAAATCGATCATTTACGAATTGCTCTGGTTCTTGCGCGGCGACACGAACGTCAAGTATCTAAACGAGCATGGCGTCACGATTTGGGACGAGTGGGCCGATGAAAAAGGAAATCTCGGGCCGGTCTACGGGGCGCAATGGCGGGATTGGCGCGGCGAAAATGGCGTGCGGGTTGATCAGATCCACAACGTCATCGCCCAGATCAAAAAAAATCCGGACAGCCGGCGATTAATCGTGAGTGCGTGGAACCCAGCTGAGATCGAAAAGATGGCGCTGCCGCCGTGTCACGTACTTTTCCAATTTTATGTGCAGGGCGACGAACTAAGCTGCCAGCTTTACCAACGCAGCGCCGACTTATTTCTCGGTGTGCCGTTCAATATCGCGTCGTATTCGCTCCTCACGATGATGGTCGCGCAGGTTGTCGACCTTGTGCCGGGCGATTTCGTTCACACTTTTGGCGATCTGCACCTTTACAACAATCATCTCGACCAGGCGCGCGAACAGCTGACCCGTGAGTATCGCCCTTTGCCGCGAATGAAATTGAATCCGGCGATCAAAAACATCCGCGACTTCAAATTCGAAGATTTCGAACTGGTTAATTACGATCCGCACCCGTCGATCAAAGCGGCGATTGCAGTCTAGCGATTGCATCGCCCGACGGAGCGGCCGATCCACCTCAAATGCTCACTGCACTCTGCGACTTTTTTCTCTTTTGCGGGTTGAAGTAGACGTGAGGGTATTGAGGGGATGCTCTATCTTGTTCGTTTCTGTCGCGTCGGTGTGCGCGCAGAACGAGAATCCATTCCGGGTCGAGATCGATTTACAACAACAAAGCGCTTACTTAATCCGCGGGCGGCGGGTCGTGATGGAATCGCCGATCTCGACCGGCCGTTACGGGCATCTGACCGAGACCGGCTCGTTCAAAGTGATCGAGAAAGAACTCAACCATCACTCGAGTATCTACGGCAAAATCGTGGACGGCTATGGCCGCACAGTAGTGGCCGATGCCGACGTGGATATGAAAGTGCCGAGCGGCGGCAAATTTATTCCCGCGCCCATGCATTACTTCATGCGGTTCCATGGCGCCGACGGAATGCACGCAGGTTATTTGCCCGGCTATCCGGCATCGCACGGCTGTGTGCGAATGCCCGAACAATTAGCGGTCGCATTTTTCAACGCGGTGGAAGTCGGGACACCGGTGCGCGTCTTCGGCCGGACGCCGCGAACAAATCAATTTTTTCGATTTGGTCCGCAACCGCAGCGCGGACCCTGGCCGTGGTCCAGGCAGCCGATCGGTCCACAATACGAACCGCGCCCTCAGATTTACGAGTCGCGCCCGGTTTATCCGTAAGCCGGTGATCGAAAGCTGATCGGCGACGCGCTGACCCCCCACACGCGAGACGCGTGCCCTCCCCAGACAGAGAACTTACGGCCGCTGCTCGGCCGTTTTCTTGACATTGGTGCTTGCGGTCTTCGGCCCGCGGGAGAGATCGACCAGATCCGCGAGAATATTCAGCGTTTCGTCACGCTCCGGATCAATCGCTGGTTCCTTGGTGTCATCGGCGGCGCCAATTGTATCGGTGTCGTCATCCGGCGCTGCCTCGGGCGAGACTTTGGTTGCGCCGTCTTTCGCTTTGGTTTGAGCCAATTTTCCGGGGAACATGATTAGCTGGAGATCTGGTTTGTCGACGGTATCGAGCGTGAGCCGATAAATGCTCGGCTCTTCTTGGTGGCGGGCGAGACGGTCTTTCGAGCGCGTTTCTTTGCGCAATTTCTCCTCCTGAATTTCTTTTCGGCGCGCGTCTTCATTCAGCGTGATGCGATTTTCATCAAGCTTGTGTCGGAGCCGCTCCATGTCTTCCATCACATAATGGAATTCGGTGTCGTGTTGGACGCGCTCGGCCGAGCGCCGTTTCAGTTCCTCAACAAACAAAGGATGACCATCCGACCATTTGGTATAGCGCGCTTTTGGCACTTCATCGTATGGCAGACAATTCTTCAGCGCGCCTTCACCAAACTCGGGAAGATCAGTCAGAGTCGGCAGGAGGATATCGGAAGCGACGCCGTGCAGTTGGGTCGAGCCGCCGGCGACTCGATAAAACTTTTGGATCGTCAGTTTGAGCTCGCCATCATCGTCGGAACGACTCCCAAGCAATGAGGTGAAGCGGCCGATCGGCAGAATTGTCTGGACCGTACCTTTACCAAATGTGTTCTTGTCGCCAACGATCACGGCCCGGCCGTAGTCTTGGAGCGCAGCGGCGAAGATCTCACTGGCGGACGCGCTTTGCCGGCTGGTCAAAACAACAAGCGGGCCGGAATAGGCGATCCCCGGATCAGGATCGCTGGAGATGACGATGTTCCCATTGGAACCTTTGGTCTGCACGATCGGACCTGATTTCAAAAATAAACCGGTGAGCGAGATCGCTTCTTCAAGTGAGCCGCCGCCATTGCGGCGAAGATCGATAACCAACCCGCCGATATTTTCTTTCTTGAGGCGTTTCAGTAAGGCGAGCACATCGCGCGTCGTGCTCTTGGAATGCCGATCCATGTCGGCATAGAACGACGGAAGAGTGAGCCACCCGAGCTTCACCGGATTGCCGTTCTCGTCCTTCTTAATAATAATGTCGGCGCGCGCTTCCTGGTCCTTCAGTTTAATCTCATCGCGCACGAGATCGACACTCTTGCGTTGTGCCGGATCGGAAGCGTTGGCGGGAATGGCGAGCAATCGAACCTTGGTTCCTTTCTTGCCGCGAATCATCTCGACCACTTTGTCCAACCGCATGTCACGAACATCGACAAACTCGCTTTGTCCCTGACCGACGGCAGTGATTCGATCGCCAACCTTTAACCGGCCGTCGACTTGGGCAGGACCGCCCGTAACAAGGCTTTCGATTTTGGCGTAACCGTCTTCGGTCCGGAGCATCGCGCCGATGCCAACCAGCGACAGCCCCATCTGAATGTTGAAATTTTTGAAGTCAGCCTTGCTCAGGTACTCCGAATGCGGGTCGTACGTTTGGGCGAGCGCATCCAGATACAGTTTCACCTGCTCTTCGCGATCTTCCTCGTGGACGTTTCGCGCGATTCGATCATAGCGGCGGCCGACCAATTGCGGCCCGGGTTCGATCGGGTGTTCGCTTAGCTTTTCCTGCAACAATTCACTCGCGATGCGGCCGTTCCAGAGTTGATCGGCCTCCGCTTCATCTTTTGGCCACGGCGCTTTTTCCCGACGCAACTCCACGGTTGCGTTAGTTTTGAAATCCATCGGTTGTTTGAGCAGCTCTTTGATCTTGCCGACTCGCTCGTCGACTCGCTTTTGGTAGACGTCGTAAATCTCGTAAGCCGGCTTTAGATTTCCGAGCAAAACATCGTCGGCCAAAGCCGTCCCGTACTTTGCGGTCAACGCGTCGACATCTTTCTGAGTGAAGAAGAGGTGGCTGAAATCGAGCAACTCGAGGTAATTGCGCAGAAATTTCTGCGACATCTCGGCGTTCAGCTGTTGATGGGTGTAATGGCCCTCTTCGAGAAGGCGACCCACTGAGACGCAGATCTGCTCGGCATCCGATTTTGCCTGCAACGCTTGCGGCGTGGCGGTGATCAAACTGACCGCTGTGATCGCTGTGAGAAGGGGAAAACGTAATTTCATCGGAAAAAGCGCGGCCTTCAGGTTCGCAGACTTTGTGCCCAAACGCAAACAACCAGGAAGAATCGACATGTAAGAGGATGAGACAGCTTGCCTGCGGAAACATTCAAAATCTGCTTTCGGCGTCCACCTGAGACCGGCATCGGTGAATTCCTCACCTGGCGAGGTGGCTGGCATTCAACCTATCGTTTAGAGTCAATCAGATGAATTACGAGGCGTTTTGCGGCGGTGTTTTCGAGACGAACTGCTATCTGGTCTCAGCGCCCGAAGGCTGGATTCTCTTTGACGCGCCCCAAGGCGCTTGCGACTGGGTCCAGTCGCGCAATGTCGATCTAAAATTGCTGCTGCTTACCCACGGCCACATCGATCACGTCCAGGACGTCGCCAAGATCAAAAGTCGGTTCAATTGTCAGATCGGCTGTCATCCCGCGACCGCGCCGATGATTTCGGATCGAGAGTTTTTTCGGAATTTCGGCTTTGAATTGGAGGTCGAACCGGCGAAGCCGGACTTTTTTATCGAAGAAACGCCGGCTCAAAATTTTCTTGGCACGGAATTTCAAGTGCTCGAAGTACCCGGGCATTGTCCAGGCAGCCTTTGCTTCTTTTCGCGCAAAGACGAACTGCTTATCGGCGGCGATGTGCTCTTTGCCGGCGGCGTCGGTCGGTGGGATTTGCCAGGCGGAGATGTCGATCTTTTGTTTAACGGAATTCGCCAAAAACTTTTTCCCCTTGGTGACGACGTGACCGTCCTGCCTGGTCACGGACCGCCGACCAAGATCGGCACCGAACGCCTAACGAATCCGTTTGTCAGCTAATTAGTCGTTCGTTCCGATTAATCCCAGCGGTAGTAATCGCCGCCGCGGACATGCAATCGCACTTCGATTTGATGCAATTCCGCACGGAGGTTATCGACTTCGCGACGCAGACGCCAACTATCGGACCCGCGGCGATAGCGCCAGTTCACCCGATTCACATCGCCGGAAATCCGTTCGACTTCGCGGCGCAAACGCCAATCCCCGCGATAACGGCTCAATTCCCAGCGGACGTGCTGAAGCATCCGATTGAGGCGATTGATGCGCCAATCTAACCCGTCTCGCCCCGGCGAAACATGGTCCGCGCGGTCGTCCCGATTGTCGTAACGAGAATCGTAAGCGAAAGCCGAGACGCTTCCCAGGCTCATCCCCAGCACAATGACCAATATCAGTTTCTTCATAGCGAACTCCATTTGTTTGCAGAGTTCGACGTAAGGCGTGGTCGCGCATTCGAGCGAGTGCGCGAAAATTACGAGAGGTCGGCCAGAAATTTTTCGAGTGATTCGAGACCGTCGATTTTGCCTACGACTTCGCGAAGTGATTGCACTGCTGTCGGAATGTGTTGAAGGAAATGTGTGTAATCTTTGACCAGGCCAAGGAATCCATACGCGCCCAAAGCCTGCATCAACCGCTGCATCGCGCAGAGCCGCAGCGTTTCTAGAAAATCGGAACTCGGCTTTTCGCTGCAGTAGTGTTCGAGCAATTCGTCGTGTTCAGCTTGAGTGAGTTCGACGTATGGATCGTAAAGCAATGAAGCCAGGTCGTATTGCGCGAGACCCGGACGCATTCCCTGAAAATCGATCAAGTAGGCCTGCCCATTCCGAAGCAAAATATTTTGCGATTGGAAATCCCGGTGCACCAAAACCCGAGGCAGCTCCGCCAGTTTCTCCGCGGTGTCGCGCAACGCAGGGAGCGCCAGTAAATCGTCAATCTTGCCCGGTTCAATTTTGAAATAGCGACCGAGGCAGTTTTCGAAGAAATAATTCTGCTCCCAAAGATAAAGGGCGGCGTTGAATTCGGCCGGCAAATGCTGATGCATTTCAACACAAACCGATTCGGGCAGTTGGTGCAGCTTTCGAACTTCGTCTAACGCTGATTCATAGAAGGCGCGTCGCACCAACCAGGATTCGCCGCGATAACCAAACAGATCTCGTTCGCCAAGGTCTTCCAACCAGATCAAACCTTCGTCGACGTCGTGGTAATAAATTCTCGGAGCATGAATGTCGTGGGTCTCGAGAAATTGCGCGATCTCGACGTAGTGGCGGTTCTCTTCGCGCTCGAGATTGTATTTCACCAGGATAAGCGATTGCTCGGACGAGCAACGAACCCGGTAGAATTTCCGGTCCGACCCGCCTTTCTCGATCGGGGTAATCTTTACTTCATCGACATTGAATCGCGGAAAGTGTCGGCGCGTCTGGCGAAGCAGGACTTCGGTTCTCATTATCAGATGTCGATGTTGCGATGAGGGCCGCTGACGGTTTTTTGGGCGCGGACAATACAACCAATAAGCTCACTTTTGGAAGCAATTTGTGCACCGGGCCATAAGATTGTGTCCTGCAACAAAACGCCGCCGCCGACACTGCAATCCTTTCCAATCACTGAGCAGCCGCGAATTTGCGCGCTCGGATCGACAACGGCGCTCGGATGGACCGGCGCCCACCAGTCCGCCGCTTTGACCTGCGACGGCCGCCAACCATCTTTCGAAATCACTCGATGCACGTCGAAATATTCGGCCCGCGAACCGAGGTTGAACCATTTGCCTTGTTCGAGAACAACGCCTCCAATCTTTCCGCCTTGCGCGATCCAATCTCCGAGAATTGGAATGAACGAGATCTTTTGTTTCGGTGGAATGCGTGCGAAAACCGACGGGCTCCACACTGCAATGTTGGCAAAATCGTACTCGCCCGGAATGCCGTAGCGATTCGAAATATCGACCACCTGATTTTCGCGAAAGGCGATTGCCGAACCGAGGCCGGTCTTGCGGAGCGCGAGAGTAACGTCGTTACCTCGATTGAAATGTTCTTCGATCAACGGCTGCAAACGAATGTCCGTCAAAACGTCGCCGCTATAAGTGATGAACGGCTCGCCGCCTAACTGCGTTTCAATGTTTTTAATGCCTCCGCCGGTGTCAAGCAGCACCGGTTCGTGGACGAACGTGAGTAACGTTCCGGCATAACTGTTTTTCGGGAACGCTTTCGCAAAGGCCTCCGGCAACCGGTGGGTATTGATGAAAATGTTCCGGATACCGATGTCGATCAAATGATCCAGCGCAAAGGTAATCAGCGGCTTGTGAAAAATCGGCACGAGCGGTTTCGGTAGATCCTCCGTGAGCGGGCGAAGCCTTGTCCCAAGTCCGGCGCCAAGGACGAATGCTTGTTTGATCGAGGCCATGGCGTTAGAAATCCGGAATGGCCGAGGAAACTGTTTGGCGCGGTAGCGTTTCGCAATGGAAAAACTTCGGATTCTTCGTGCTCCAGGTTTTGATCGCTGCGGCAATTTTCATCCTCTTCGTGATGGTTCGGCGGCAGTCGCCGGAGGTCAGTAATTTTGCGCCGTACATTTTGATTCTTCTTGCGGTGCCAACCTTTATCGCTGGCAAGCGTTATCTCCAAACGAAATGCAGAGTCTACGAGTTCACCAGCGAACGATTGAAAATGCGTGAGGGCGTTTTTAGCAAAATCAGCGACACGCTCGAATTGTATCGCGTGAAAGACATCGAGACCCGGCAGCCTTCCGTTTATCGCCTGTGCGGCATCGAAAACGTCCAGCTCAACACTTCGGACACTTCTTCGCCGTTCCTTCTCATCGAGGCGATTCCGCATCATGTCGGCCTGGGGGACAAAATTCGAAACCAAGTCGAAACCATTCGTCAGCAAAAAGGCGTCCGCGAAATCGACGTTGAGTGAGCCGGGGTCAATTGGGCTCGGGTTTCAGCGCATCCAAACCTTTGGTCAGATCGGTTAAGGCGCGGAGACAGGCCGCTTTGTGTTTGTCGATCCAAAGCTCGGAGATCTGTTTCAGTGGCGCCGGGTTGAGATAGTGCAGCTTCTCGCGGCCCCGCCAAAGAGGAACAACCAGGTCCGCTTTAACCAGTAGACCGAGATGTTTGGTGATGCCTTGGCGCGTCATGAGAAGATGCCGGCACAGCTGGTGCAAAGTCTGGCCATTTTGGAGATGCAGCTGATCGAGGAGGGCGCGGCGGTTTGGGTCGGCCAAAGCTTTAAAGACAGCGTCCATGTGGGTAGCGATATGCAACCAACTGGTTGCATATTTGGCCACCCTTCGCAACTCAGGGAATGGGAATGGCAGCTCGCCAACCGACCAACTGGGCCTTTATTGAACGCCTTGCCGCGATCAGTTCTTCAGGTAAAGCGTGCGGGTCCCGAAGTCGATGATCCCGTGATGGCTCCGCAGGATCTCTGCCCCGAGCAACCCCGCCACGGGTTGGGAACCTCGGAGCAGATCGCTGTGAATCAGACCCTCCAGGTCGACTACACCAATGTCCTTGCCAACAATGTCCACCGACCCGACGGAGAGCCGCTTGATTCGGGCGATTTGCACGCCGCGTTGCTTCAAGTTGACCGCAGATGAGGTAAACTCCGTTTCGTGAAGCGGAACGTGTAGTCGGCGCACGAACCCGCGATTGAGCAGGGTTGCAAACGCGCCCGTGTCGACCATCAGCCGTGCCGGTGCGCCATTGATAGCCGCATCAACGTACAAATTATAGGTTTCACTCACTCGAATCGGCATGCTGCGGAAGCCGCGATATTGCATGCCCGGCGTCTTACCTGAGGATTCGGGATCCAATTTGAGAATCAACATCTGTTTCTGACAATCCAGAACGGCGCCAGTGGGAAAGAGAATATCGGCGCCAAGGATCCCATCGATTTCCTGCTCGTGAAGCAGGCGCGAGGCGCGGCCCGAACCGGAAAGATCGACAACCACGACCGGCTCATCAACGAGATTCAGCGCACCCAAACGAAAGTTGTGCGCGATGGCAACGTTGTTAAACGCGCCATTAATCTGCAGCCGCGCCGGCAGAGTCGAACTCCCAGGAATACCAGTCAGTCCAAAATGCGCGCGGCGCTTCAGCGCGATGGCACTGATCGGCGCGCCGCTATCGACGCCAAGCAGGGCCGGCTTGCCGTTGATAAATGCTCGGACGAGCAGGTGGTTTTGTTGCGAACGGGCCAGTGGAAGCGCTTCGAAGCGCGGAGAAGACGAATTCGAAACACGTTGGCTCTTCGGAGCCGCCATGCACATTTCGGTCGCTGCGAACAAAATCGTGACGACAACCGAGACTATTTTCGGGAGGAGCGAGCGGCCGGGCATTTTCACGCGGCGGAGAATAGCATGGTTCCCTCGGCGCGAAAGCGGTTTCACGATTGGCCTGGAAAAAGCTGCGTTTTGGCGTTGCTCGATTCGCTTG
>CATPAT010000067.1 GCA_955652155.1 uncultured Chthoniobacterales bacterium
CGACTACACCGTCCATTATGAAAAAGGCCCGTGGTTTCGTTATCTGCTGGACTTCCTCGCGATCGCGCCGGTCGTCTTTATCGCTGCTATCATCGGCTTCTTCGCACGACCTGAGGAATCCATCCGGCACGGTCGCAATCTAGCTCTGATCTATTTCGCCAGCGGCGTTCTGCTCTTCGGGCAAATGCCGATTGTTAATGTGCGGCTTGTTCTTTTCGTCGACATGTTTCTTCGGCTCGGAGCCGCTGTCGCAATTACATACTTCGCCGCGCAATCCGTCGAAAAGTGGTCGCGGCGGATCTTCTATCTCGCGATCGGACTTCTCGTCATGACCGACGCCTGGCAATTCTACCAAATCTTTGTAGCCGGAAACGTCTACAGCCCGACAACATTTCTCCTTCTGCGCGCAGAAGGCTTCTACGACATCCACCCGCAGTGACGCTTGAGTTGCATTCCTGCTGGCAATCTCGCTCGGCGTGCGTACGGTGGGCGGTCATGAGGCGTGTCAGGCGGTTTGTCGCCCTTGCATTTTTGTTGGGCTGTTGTGCTGTGATCGGTGCTGAACCGGCGCGACTTCCAGCCGATCAACTGGCCAAAGCGGTCCGCAACGATTCAATCACCATTCCAACTCCGGGCGAACTTTTTGCGGCGCTGGAAAAACCAGGGAAACCGAATTGGGTCGGCCAAATGCGCGGACCAATCTCGACCGGCTACAAAAACCGCGCCCAGATCGCGCTCAATCTTGGTAGTTTGATCGCCGACGGATTCATCGCGGTTGAAGCCAAAGACAGCCAGCAAGTTAAAAACATCGGCACCGACATTATCAAAATGGCCAAGGCGCTGGGCGTAAGCGAGAACGTGCTCAGCCGCGGCAACAGTATCAACGAGTTCGCCGAAAACGATGAGTGGGACGCGCTTCAGGAAGAATTGGAAGCAACGCAGAACGAAGTGAAATCGTCGATGCAATCGCACCGCGACCAGGACTTGATCATTTTGGTGAGCGTGGGTGGTTGGATCCGCGGCACTCAGGTTGTCAGCGCGGCCGTGATGCAAAATTACGACGAGCGCGCGGCAAAAGTGCTGCGACAACCGGCGCTGGTGAATTTCATTGAATCAAAGATGAACGATATCTCGCCCGACGTTCGTGATGAGCCGCTGATCAAAGAAGTTAACGGACAGCTTCCCGGCCTCGAAAAACTGGTAACGTTTCCCGCTGGCAAAGCGCCGACTGCCGATGAAGTGCGCAAAGTGAACGAAGCGGTCGGCAAGATCATGAGCCAAATCCAGGCGAAAGAACCGAAATGAAAACTTCGATGTCGATCTTCGCGGCAATTGGCCTGGCGATAACGACAGCGGTCGCGGAACCCGAGAGCGACACCGAAGTCGCGGCGCGCAAAGCCGCGCTCGATCTGGCGGGCGCTTTTTCAAATGAAGGTTTCAAAATGCGCGACGGACATTGGTCGGGCACGATCAAACCGAAAGAACATGCGCTAATCGCGGTCAATCTCTATGCCGGCAATCAATATTGGTTCTCGGTCGGAGCGACTGAGCCGGCCAAAAAAATCTCAGTCAATCTTTACGACGAAACCGGCAAGCTCGTTCAGACTGAGGGTTATAGCGAAGGCGAAAAAGCGGCTGCCGGATTTTCTCCGACCAGCAGCGGTCAATATTACGTCCTGGTTGATCTGGTCGAAGGCGGCGAGAGCAGCGTTTGCCTCGTCTATTCTTACAAATAACTCGGCCGCGCCGCACCCAGCATTAGACTTTTCTCGCGCGCGTCATTCTGTTTAGGATGATCTGCTAGTGGCATGATCTCGCTTCAGGTTTTTTACGAAGGCAATGTGCAGGGCGTCGGATTCCGTTGGACCATCCGGCAGATCGCCAAGGGTTTCGATGTGATCGGTTGGGTGCGAAACTTACCGGACGGCCGCGTCGAACTTCAGGTCGGCGGCGCCGAAAGCGAAGTTTTTGCGTTCCTCGATTCGATCATGGAGAGCGAATTGCGTTCGCACATCGATAAACAAACGCGCTCGGCGTTGGCCGAACCGGTGAAGGCGCGCGGCTTCGACATTCACCATGAATGACCTGCCACGACGTAGCGGCGCGGAGGCGGGCGCAGCCGTCGCGGTTGAGGGACTGTCGAAAGTTTTTCCGGTCCCCTTTCGTCGAAAATCGATCACGGCCGTACGCGATCTCAATCTGCGCGTCGAAGCAGGCGAAGTTTACGGACTGCTCGGACCGAACGGCTCGGGCAAAAGCACGACATTGAAAATTATTCTTGGTCTCGCTGCGCCGACGCGCGGACGAACAAAAATCTTTGGACGCGACAGTTCGCTGGTGGAAAGCCGGCAGGCCGTTGGATTCCTGCCGGAAAATCCTTATTTCTATAAATTTCTCACCGGCGAAGAGACGCTCCGATTTTTTGGCAAACTTTGCCGGGTGAACGGTTCCCGGCTGAAAAGCCGCGTCCGCGAACTGCTCGAGCTCGTCGGCCTAACGAATGCGCGCGACCAACGATTGAGCACTTACTCGAAAGGAATGCTGCAACGGATTGGTCTCGCTCAGGCGCTGATCAACGAGCCGAAGCTGGTCGTGCTTGACGAGCCGACTGCCGGCGTCGATCCCGCCGGCTCACGCGACATTCGCAATCTCATCGTCGATCTTAAACAGCGCGGCATCACCGTCCTCTTGTCTTCGCATTTGCTCACGCAAGTGCAGGAGATCTGCGACCGTGTCGGAATTCTTGCGCGTGGCGTGCTGGTTCGTGAAGGTCACCTCGAGGAATTGATCGCGATTGAGAACCGGTGTGAGCTCGTCCTGGAAAATGCGTCCGAAGCGCTGGTGAAGGAAATCGAAAAGCTCGCCACCAATTCAAATGCAAGACTCATCGACCGTCGAAAATCGACCACCACGCTCGAGCGTTTGTTTCTGGAAGCGACCCAAGAATCGGAATCATCCGCTAAACACGCCAAATGACGCTAAATATTTTATGGGACTCTGAACCTCTGGTGTCATTTCGTGTATTTGGCGGACTCCCCTTTTGTTGAAATGAGCGAGCGACTACATCGCGGATTTTCGCCGGCACGGATTTTCGCGATCAGCATCAACACGCTAATCGAACTCACCCGCCAAAAAGTTTTTTACGTTCTTCTGCTTTTCGCGCTGCTCCTCATCGGCTGCTCCGTTTTCATGGCGCGATTCACTTTTCAGCAGGAATTCCAAATCCTGAAAGACATTTCGCTCGGCGCGATGTCGATCTTCAGTGCACTGTTGGCAATCGTTGGGACGGCGCGTCTCATCCCGCAAGACATCGATGACCGGACCGTTTACACGATTTTGGCAAAGCCGATCCCGCGCTTCGAATATTTGCTTGGCAAACTTTTTGGCGTCTTGCTACTGCTCGCGATCAGCATCGCTCTGATGAGCGCGCTGTTCGTGGTCGTTCTTTACGTGCGCGAGCGGACCGTGCTCAACGAAACGCTGCGCCAGATGAGCCGCGCGCCGGGCGAACAGTTAGACGCTGCCGTAAATGCTATTCGCGCCGCCGGACTCAACATCGATATCCTCACCGGCGTCGCGGTCATTTATCTAAAAGCGTGTCTGCTCGCCGCTTTGACGCTTTTTGTTTCAACGTTTGCGACCACAAACATTTTCACAGTCGTCGTGATGGTGTTCGTGTATTTCATCGGCCATCTCCAGGCGACCGCGCGCGAATATTGGCTGGAGGAACAAAGTGCCGGTTGGGTCGCGCGCACGTTTCTCGCGATCGTTGCACTGATCTTTCCCGATCTTCAGGCCTTCAATCTGGTCGATGAGATTGTCGCCGGCGTCGCGATTCCGCTCGTCCTCCTCGCCAAAACGGCGTTGCTCGGAATTTTTTACACTGCCATCTACACATTGGCAGCAACGTTCGTTTTTTACGGCAAAGAACTATGAGCCGCGTTCTCTTCGCGTTTGCGATGCTTCTCGCTTTTGGGGTGATGAAACTTCCGGCCGAGCACGCACTCTCGCTTCAACATCGATCCGCCTCAGGTGGGCAGTCTGACGATATCGCGAATCTTGACCTGCGTGAAAAAATCGGACAGCTCGGGTTCGTCGCCGCGCTGAGCGGCTTTCGTGCGATGCTGGCGGATTTTCTTTTTATTCAGGCGCACGCCGCATGGGAACGGACCGAATGGGGACGCGTTCTGTTTTTGTTCAGACAAGTCACCACTTTACAGCCGCACGTCCCGCTGTTTTGGGATATGGCCGCATGGCATATGGCGTGGAACGCGAGCGCAGCGGCGATGAACGATCCATCGCAGCCACGGCTCGCTCTGCGGGTGAAAGCGCAACGCGAATATTTTGCGCTCGGCAAAGATTTCCTGGAACGCGGGGTCAAAAATAATCCCGACAAACCGCAACTTCATGAAGCGCTCGCTCGGCTTTATCGCGACAAATACAACGATCACGCTCGCGCGTCCGAATATTTCGCAAAGGCATCAGCCTTACCCGGAGCGGCGAGTTACGACAAACGCTTTTCGGCCTACGAGCTCTCGTATTGCGAAGGACGTGAACGCGAAGCCTACGAGTGTTTGCACGGGCTTTACGCTAAAAGCGAAAAGGAACGTCTGCCGACTTTGATCAAGCGACTGAAATTTCTGGAAGAGAAACTGAACGTCCCGCCGGAGCAGCGCATTCCGGACAAGGAACGTTGATTTCTGCAGAGTCCGCCGTCCCCGGCGGAAAGAAGGAGATCGATTGCCGCTGTGGACAGCGGCCGCTACAGTGGAAGACCTTCGTTAACACCCGATGCGTTTCGCGATTTTCAGTGACCTTCATGCCAACCTTGAAGCGCTCGAGGCCGTGCTCGCCGACGCGCGCGAGAACAAGTGCACCGACTTCGTTTGTCTCGGCGACGTGGTCGGTTACAACGCCAACCCGCATGAGTGCGTCGCGCGCGTCCGCGAAATGGATTGCCCGATCGTCAAAGGCAATCACGATGAGCAGGCTTCGCTGGTCGAATCGTCCCGCGATTTCAACGAGATGGCCGAGGCCGCAATTCAATGGACACGCGATCATCTGAGCGACGCGGACAAAGAATGGCTGCGGGCGCTGAAATTGCAGCGGCAAGTGCGCGATTTCACCATCGTTCACGCGACCCTCGATACGCCCGAGCGATGGGGCTACGTCTTCAACAACCTCGATGCGGCCGCGAGCTTCACTTATCAGCACACCACTGTTTGCTTCTTCGGGCACAGTCACGTGCCGATGGCATTTGTGCGCGGCGACGGCGTCCAACGTCAACGGATTGACAAGCTGCGGATTGATCCGAGCAAAAAATATTTTATCAACACCGGCAGCGTCGGGCAACCCCGGGACAGTGATTGGCGCGCAGCATATTGCATTTATCACGTCGAGGGCGCGGTGGTCGAACAACGCCGGGTAAAATACGACCTCGCCACAGCGCAGAAAAAGATCATCGACGCTGGCCTGCCCCGTTTATTAGCGGAACGCCTCGCCATTGGAAGATAAGATCAAACGCTGAAAGCTGAAATTCTGAAAAGCGGAAATGGAATCGATCTTGATCATCAAGCCAAGTTCGCTCGGCGACATCGTTCACACCCTGCCGGCGGTGGCGGCGATTCGTGATGCCCACCCGCAAGCGACAATTACCTGGGTGATGAATCCGGAATTCACGCCGCTGCTGCGGGGAAATTCCGACGTCAATCACATCCATATTTTTCCGCGTCGCGAATTTAGCGGACTCGGCACGCCGGTCAGCATGATGCCATGGCTCAAAGAAACCAGAAAACTGCGGCCCGATCTCGCACTTGATTTTCAGGGACTTCTCCGAAGCGCATTCATCGCGCGGGTCAGCGGCGCGAAACAAGTTTATGGAATGAGCGATGGCCGCGAGGGCTCGCGTTTTTTCTACAGCCGGACCGCCAAAGTGAATCGCCACGAACACGCGGTCGAGCGCTATCTCAAGCTCGCCGAAATGGCCGGCGCCCAAATCGGCGACGCGTTGCGCTGTCCGCTACCAACCGGCGATCCGTTGCCACGGTTCGACGAATTTCCGCCGTTTATTTTGCTGCACCCGTTCGCGCGGTGAAACGGCAAATCATTGACCAACCGCGTAATCGAGGAAATTTGCCGCGCCTTTGCGCCGACGCGCGTGGTCGTCGTCGGAAAAACAAACCACAACATCGACGTCGCCGAAAATTGTGTCGAGCTCACCAATCAAACTTCGCTTTTGCAATTAATCCGGCTGATCCGCGTGGCGCGTTTTGTCATCAGCGTGGACAGCGGCCCGATGCACATCGCCGCCGCCGTCAACGGTCGCCTC
>CATPAT010000068.1 GCA_955652155.1 uncultured Chthoniobacterales bacterium
GCCTTCATGACAAAAATTTGCGATGCCGCGCCGTTGACACGGCGGTGCAAGATCGACATGCCATCGGGCGAGAATGAAGCGTAGGTGTAGCCGCCGCAGGTCGTGATTAGTTTTAGATAGGATCCATCCGGACGAATCGTCGCGAGGTCCATTTTCTTGTCGATTTGTTCGCCGATCACTTTGTTATCGCTGGGGACATTTGTGCCATCAGCTGCGGTCGCTCCAACAAAGTGTGTCGTGTTAAAAAGAATCCGGTCGCTGTCCGGCGCCCAGGTCGGATGAATGTTTTCGGCCTTTCCCTGAGTGAGCTGCCGTACCTCAGCCCCATCGGCTTTCATCACAAAGATTTGGGAAACACCGTCGCGAATCGACACAAACGCAATTCTCTTTCCATCCGGCGACCACACTGGTGAATCGTCTTCGGCGTCACCAGTCGTCAGTTGGCGCATGTCGCTTCCGTGATTGAGGCTGCTCGCGTCCATCACGTGCACTTTCATCCCGCCATGACGGCTGGAAATCAGAACGATTTGACGTCCATCGGGCGACCAGAACGCCTCGTAATCGACAACATAAGTGAACGGTTTAACGCTCTTGAGTGGCAAATCTTCAGCATTTAGTCCCGGCGCGCTAACTAACGACAGAAGGGCGGCAACCAAAAAGGTAGAATGTTTTGTCATCAGAGTTTCCATTTTTTGGGCAGTTTTTGTTTTAGTTTTTCGACCGGCTCGAAGAGGTCGCCCATTTTTTTCACGCGCACCACAGTTTGATCCGAACGAAACTTCAAGAGATCGGCTTTTTTCTTTTTCAAGCAATTGACGACTTCGTCCCAGGTGACCGGCGTTGAAACGGTCGGCTCTTCCTTGGCGCGGAGAGAGTAAACGCAGATCGTGGTCTTGTGTTCGTCGTTCTGGCTCCAGTCGACGAACACTCTTCCTTTCCGCACTGACTTCGACATGTTCGAAGTGACAACATTTCCATGCGCCTGTTCGAGAAGCTGGGCAAGCGCGCGCGATAAATCTTTGGTTTGATCGAACGTGACCGGCGTGTTCAGCGGCACGTAAACCTGCAAACCTTTCGAGCCGCTCGTCTTGGCGAACGATTTCAATTTCATTTTGCCTAACAAGTCGCGCAACCAAAGCCCGACCTGGCAGCATTGAACGATGTCCGCCGGCGCACCGGGATCGAGGTCGAACACCATCATCGTCGGCCGCGCGACGTCTTTCTTTTTCGCGAGCGAGGTGTGTAGCTCGAGATCGGCCAGGTTGGCTGCCCAAACCAGCGTCGGCAAATCCTGCGCCAGGCAATAATTCATGATCCGATTGTTGCCCTCACTCCAGACTTTCGCCGTCTTCACCCATTTCGGCCGATGTGACGGACAATTCTTTTCGTAAAAGAATTCAGCGTCCACGCCATTCGGATAACGCTTCATCGTCAGAGGCCGATCTTCGAGATGCGGTAACAACGCCGGCGCGATCCGGATGTAATAATCGATCACCTGACCTTTGGTGAACCCGACTTTCGGGTAAAGCACCTTGTCCAGGTTCGAGACGGAAAGCTTTTTGCCGTCGACGACGAGCTCGGCTGTTTCAGGCATGACTCAAAATTTCTCAGCCACAGATTTACACAGATTCACACAGATTAAATCAGAGGCTTTTCCAATCTGTGTTTGGTCCGTGTTCATCTGTGGCAAATTCTCAGGCGAAGAACCGTTCGGGCGAGAGCATGGGTTGCGGTTTGCAGATGCGGGCGACGCACTGTTCCCAGGTTTCGCGGCCACTGAGAATTTCGATTTCGACGCGCATGAAATAAATCGGCACTTTCACATCCGCTTCGGGCAATCGCGGCATGCGGACGGCATCCTTTTCCGTGGTAATGATCAGGGCCAGATCGCGTCGGATGCAGCGATTAATGAAGCTGCGCAATTCGGCTTCGGTGTAGTAGTGGTGATCGATGTAGCGTAGTGAAAGATCGACATTTGCGCCGAGATTTTTTAGTGCACCCTCGAAACTTTCGGGCGCGGCAATTGCGCAGATCGAAGCGATAAACGCGCCGTGCAACCGGTCGAGCATCAGTCGCTCGCCGGTGTAAATGTTTTGCAGATAAAGCGGCCGATGCGCGCACTCGATGATTTCGGCAGTGCGATTGTAACGGCGAATACGCGCGATCAGTTTTTCGTTCGACTCGCCGGTGTTTTTGGTAATGAAGATATAACTCGCGCGGCGCAAGTTCCGTGGCGGCTCGCGCAACGTGCCACGCGGAAGCAAGAGCTCGTTTCCAAACGGCGCTTGTCGGTCCACGAGTACGATGTCGAGGCGATGCTTGAGATGGAGGTATTGCAAACCGTCATCGAGCAGGAGCGTGTCTACTTTCCATTTGTCGATCGCGAATTTCCCGCTTTTCACTCGGTCTTTGTCGACGAGAACGATCACGTCTTTCAAATTGTGCGCGAGCATGTAGGGCTCGTCGCCGGCGGTCATCGGATCAAGAAATAGAAGTTTTCCATCGGAGACAACGCGCGGAGGATCGACACCTTGGGCCAGCAGCCGGTCGAGCCAATTTCGTTTGGCTGGCTTCGGCACGCTCTTGTAACCGCGGCTCAGGATGGCGACGCGCCGGCCGCCGGTTTGCAACGCCCGCGCGAATTTTTCCACCACCGGTGTCTTACCCGTTCCGCCGACCGTGAGATTCCCGATGCTAATGACGAGGCAGCCGAGCGTGCGCTCGCGGAAAATTCTTTTCCGATACACATAAAGCCGGAGCTGGACGATTCGTTCGTAAATAAACGAGAGCGCGTAAAGAATTCCGCGCAAAATCGCGGCACGAAATCCGCGGCGCCGCCCAAGCACCACATCGATTCCGAACTGCTCTAGATTTTCAAGCGTGCGCCCCATTAATTACGAATTTGAACTCCTCGATTATCGGCGGTCGTGATCGCAATCTTTGTTGATGTCGATCCCGCAGCATGCTGCACCCCGGCGGCGACTTTTCGCGGATCGCGCAAAGTGACCGCGCAGATTGTTGATCCACTTCCGCTCAAGAACGCGCCAAGCGCGCCGGCGCTTTCGGCAGCGGTGATGACGCGCGGCAGAAATGAGATTAGTCCTGCGCGAAAGGGTTGGTGAAGTTGATCAACAAACGCGCCGCGCAGATTTCCGTAATCCCCGGAAGCGAATGCAGCGGTGATCGCGCTGGCGTTGCCGGCGCTCGCGACAGCGTTTGTGTGCGAGATCTTGGCCGGCAGAATTCTTCTAGCCGCCGCTGTTCGAATTTCGAAGTCAGGGATCAAGAGAACGAACTTTAACCGCGGTGATACTGCAAAGCGCTGAACATTTTCACCGCGGGCAACAGTGAATCCGCCAAATGACGACGGCGCGGCATTGTCCGGATGCCCCTCCAAATCAGCGCACAATTGAAAGATCGATAATCGATCGAGCGGCCGCCGCGCGAGCTCGTTTAAACCGTGCAAAACGCCGAGCCGAATAGCGGCGCTGCTGCCCAGACCGCGCGAGCGCGGAATTTTTTCTGCAGCCGAACAAGAAAATGCAAAGCGCCCGCGTTTGGTTCGCTTAAAGAAAAGGTCCGCGGCTTTGGCCACGATCGGCGCGAGCGGTTCAGGTTTCGTCGAGCGTGAGACGGCCACCAGATTGTAAATGCGAAGCGCGACGCCGAGGCAATCGAAACCAGGTCCAAGATTGGAAGTGCTCGCGGGAATGCGGATCGTGACCTTTTCCATGTTGAAGCGCTTGCTAATACTTCTGTCATTCCGAGCGTAGTCGAGGAATCTCTTGCTGCTTCTGAAATATCTAGAGATGTCTCGACTCCCTCGACATGACATGAAGAAGACAGAATGGATTGATCGCGGGTTACTTCAGACCTTCCAAGCCGAAGGCACCAACGCGCACCGTCTTTGCACGGCTGACAATGGGTGGGTTGAACGGTTTGGCCGCGAGATTTTGATTTCATTCAGAACAACAACCGCACGCGATCGTTTGATTGCGGGACTAAAAGAATGGGCCAAGTCGGTGGATTTTCCGATTAGCCGCGTGTTCGCGCGGTTCTTGCCGAAGAAAAATGAAGAGCGTGAGACGCCGAAGCTTCTTATTGGCAATGAAGGCGAAAATCTGCAGACGATTGCGACCGAACATCATCTCAAATTCGGGATCGATTTTGGCGCCGGGTATTCGGTCGGGCTGTTTGTCGATCAACGAGAGAATCGTCGGTTCGTCAGGCAAGCCAAGCCCGAACGGCTCTTGAACTGCTTTGCCTACACCTGCTCGTTTTCGGTCGCGGCGGCTTCGGCCGGTGCGCAGACAGTGAATGTCGATCTCTCCAAGAAATCGTTGGAGCGCGGCCGACAAAATTTTGCCCTCAATTCGCTGTCCACTGAAGGACACAAGTTTATTGCCGACGATGTCCGTCCGGTGTTGCGTCGCCTGGCGCGGCGCGGAGACAAATTCGACATGATCATTCTCGATCCGCCGACGTTTTCACGGACGAAGGGCGGCAAAGCATTTCATGTGGAGAGCGATTTCGAGGAGCTCATTGTTGCAGCGTTGGAACTAATCGACGGCAATGGTCGGATTTTGGTGTCGACCAATTGCGAAACTCTAAACGAGCAGGCGCTCGAACGAATGGCTCGTTACGGTCTGAAGCTGTCGCGCCGGACTGGCGTGTTCCATCGACAGCCGCCGCCGATGGATCTTCCACCGGGAGCCGGAGCCGCTACGATTTGGCTGACTTTGCGTTGACCAAGTCGACCTCGCGGACAATCGTTAATCAAAATGGAAAAAAGAGAACATGATGATTTGGCCGAGCGCGGCCTACGGTATACCCGGGAGCATTTCGACGAAATTCTGAGCCAGACAGAAACGTACGTGCGCCAAAACCCCACGCAGTCGCTTGCTTACGCGGTGCTGGCGGGATTCGTTTTAAATCGCCTGGGTATCGGGCGAATTCTCAGAGGTGTCGTACGACTGGCGTTGTTTGCGCTCAAACCGGCGATCCTGATTTACGGCGCGACCAAATTATACGAAGCAGCGCAGAAGGAAGAATAGCTGGATCGAGCAGTAGATGCCCGTCCGGCTCGGACCTCGACGCCAAAAATTAACGCGCCCCGACGCTTCAATTAGCATCGCCCGCGGAGCGGTCGATCCACCTCAATCATCCAAGGTGAAGCCGACTTTCAGGGTTACCTGCCAGTGCGCGATGTTTCCCTCCTCGAGATAGCCGCGCGTCTCGGCAACCTCGAACCAGCGCATGTTGCGGACGGTTTTCTTTGCCCGGGCAAGCGCGTTCTTAACAGCGTCTTCCATTCCGTTCGGCGACGAACCGACCAACTCAATCTTTTTGTAAATATGATCGCTCATAGATTTATTCTTCCGTTCCGGAAGAGGGAATACAACAACGTTTAGGTGCGGCTTGCCCTACAATTGGCTTCGGCCTATTAGAAAATTGCCAATGCACGACAACATCGAGTCGCACTTAAAGGAGAAGCGCGTCTTCAAGCCGGCCAAGAATTTCGCCCAGAAAGCGCGGATCAAGAACCTCGCGCAATACCAGCGAATGTATCGCGAGTCGATCAAGCGGCCGGACAAATTCTGGTCGCGCGAGGCAAAGGAGCTTTCCTGGCAAAAGCCGTGGCGCAAAGTCCTGGAATGGAAAGCGCCGTTTGCGAAATGGTTCATCGGCGGGAAACTCAATCTTTCCGAGAACTGCCTGGATCGACATCTCACCACCCACCGCCGCAACAAGGCCGCAATTTTGTGGGAAGGCGAGCCGGGCGAAAAGCGAACGCTCACTTATCAGCAATTGCACCGGGAAGTATGCCGGTTCGCAAACGTTTTGAAGCGAAACAAAATCGGCAAAGGCAATCGCGTCATTATTTATCTGCCGACCATTCCCGAAGCTGCGATCGCGATGCTGGCTTGTGCGCGCATCGGTGCGGTCCACTCGGTTGTTTTCGGCGGATTCAGCGCGGATTCAATTCGTGACCGGATCCATGACAGCGGCGCGATCGCACTGATCACCGCAGACGGGAGTTATCGCCGCGGCGGAATTGTGCCGCTTAAGAAAAATGTGGATGACGCGCTCCGCGTCCGGACCTCGGTGAAACGAGTGATTGTTTTCCAGCGCGCGCACAATCAAATCCACATGGAAGAAGGCCGCGATGTCTGGTGGCATCGCGAACTGGAATACGTCGATGACAATTGTCCACCGACAGCTCTCGATAGCGAACATCCGCTTTACATCCTTTACACCAGCGGTTCGACCGGGAAGCCGAAAGGAATCCTTCACACCACGGGTGGTTATCTGGTCGGAATCTATTCGACCACGAAATACGTGTTCGATATTCGAGACGAGGATATTTTTTGGTGCACCGCTGATGTCGGGTGGGTGACCGGGCACAGCTACGTCGTTTATGGTCCGCTCGCGAACGGCGCGACCACTTTCATGTATGAAGGCGCTCCGAATTGGCCGGAACCGGACCGCTTCTGGCAAATCATTGAGCAGAACCGCGTGAACATTCTCTACACCGCTCCGACCGCGATCCGCGCGTTCATCCGTTGGGGCGATCAGTGGGTGAAGAAACACGACTTGTCGTCGCTGCGCCTGCTTGGCACGGTCGGCGAACCGATTAATCCGGAGGCGTGGATTTGGTATCACAGGATGATCGGCGGCGAACGTTGCCCGGTCGTCGACACCTGGTGGCAAACGGAAACGGGCGCGATCCTGATCACACCTTTGCCCGGCGCGATTCCGACGAAACCCGGGAGCGCGACGCTTCCGTTTTTCGGAGTCGATCCGGCGGTTGTCGATCCGAACGGAAAGGAAGTCGGCGCGAATGTCGGCGGCAAACTAATTATCCGACGTCCGTGGCCGTCGATGTTGCGGACGATTTACGGAGACAAGCAACGATACCAAAAACAATACTGGAGCGAATACAAAGGAAATTATCTCACCGGCGACGGCGCGCGGCGCGACCAGGATGGCTATTTTTGGATCGTCGGCCGCATCGATGA
>CATPAT010000069.1 GCA_955652155.1 uncultured Chthoniobacterales bacterium
GTGATGGCGTGGGCGTTGGCGTTGGCGTGGGCGTGGGAGTTGGTGTTGGCGTGGGTGATGGCGTTGGCGTTGGAGTTGGTGATGGCGAGGGTGATGGAGTTGGTGTGGGCGTTGGAGTTGGAGTCGAAGTTGGCGAGGGTGATGGAGTTGGTGTTGGTGTGGGCGTTGGAGCTGGAGTTGGCGTGGGTGATGGAGTTGGAGTTGGCGAAGGCGATGGAGTTGGAGTTGGCGGGGAAGTCGGGGCGATATAAGACACTTCATTCGACGGGGCACTTTCAACGGCAGCGGCGTTGTAAGCGGTTACGACAAAGAAGTAGGTGTTTCCGTAAGCTAAATTTGACACCGATGCAGCGAGCGCGTTTCCAACCTCCGTGGTTTGCGTATACACCCCACTAGTAGTTCCAGAATATAAGCGGTAACCAACGACATTTGGATCGGAATCGGGATCCCAAGCCAGGGTCACACCCCCGGCGACGACGCGTGTTATGGAGGCCAGCCAAGTCAGCGCAAGAATGCAGGGGGATACGAGTCTAACGAAGCGGTCAAGGCGCATAATATGGTAATTATGATTACCTTAGATAATTTATAGCAGACCGCATGCCCACCTCCCTGAAGAAAGCCGCTGCCATGCCAAAATCCAGGGCTCTGATACCCCTGCGGGACAGGTCTTGAGAAATCGCCAAAAGGAATTTTAACAGGCACGCTCAGCGCGTATGAATTTGAATCCCACGCTTGCCTGCGTCACCGCAGCGTTCACTGCGGCGTTGGGTTTAACTGTGCTCATTCGCAAGCGGCATTCTGCGGCGAGCTGGTCCTTCGCGGGCGGGATGGTCCTGTTGGCCGTTGAAACTCTATTTGACGGGTTCAGTTTCAACGAATTAGCACCTAAAAACGCGGGCTTCTTGCAAGGCGCTGCTTCTGTCACCAGGTCTTTCTTGCCCGGGGTATGGTTGTTTTTCAGTCTGACTTATTCGAGGGGTAATTATCGCGAATCTCTTGCCAGATGGCGGTTTATTTTGCTGGCGGCTTTCGTGCTGCCCGTGGCCCTGGCGGTAGCATTCCGTGGAGAATTGGTTCAGCTCCTCCCCTTCCCCGAACCGGGCGACGGATTTTGGTTTCGCCTCGGGGCGCAACCCGCCAAAGCGTTAAATGTCCTTTGCCTGGTCGCGACGGTGCTCATTTTAATGAATCTGGAAAGAACGTTCCGTTCGGCCATCGGGACTACGCGGTGGCGGATTAAGTTCTTCGTTCTTGGGCTGGCTGTGATCTTCGGGGCGAGATTCTATGCGCGCAGCCAGGTCTTAGTCTTTTCCGGTTACGATCTTGCCCTGACGAACATTGAGACGGTGGCGCTTTTGCTCGGATGCGTATTGATGGCGGCGGCTTACTTCCGAAGTGGTTTCATCGAAATCGACGTTTACCCGTCACGCGCCGTTTTGCACACCTCGGTGACGGTGCTACTGGCGGGGATATACCTGTTCTTTGTCGGAGTTCTTGCCCAGATTGTGGTGCATTTTGGCGGAGCGGGAAGCTTTCCGCTCGAAGCCTTTCTCGTGTTACTCGGCCTGGTTAGTTTGGCCGTGCTCCTCCTCTCCAACCGAGTCCGGCAAAGTATACAGCTTTTTATCAGCCGCCATTTCGCAAGGCCCCAGCATGATTTTCGGCAAATCTGGACGCGCTTTACCGCGAGCATGTCCTCCGTTCTTGATGAAGGCGATCTTTGTGTAGCGGCGGGAAGGTTGATCTCAGAAACCTTCAACGCTTTATCGGTTTCGATTTGGCTCTTGGACAGTCAATACGAGCGGCTCGTTCGGGCAAGCTCGACGCTTCATTCAGAGCAGGAGCAGGCAGGCGATTCGACTCGAGAGGTAGCAGCGAAAGAGTGGAACTCAATTAGTCTCAACAAGCTTTCGCGGCCGTTCGAGCTCGAGAGAGCAAAGGAAAAATGGACAGAGAATCTCAAAGAGATAAGCGCAGGCCGGTTTCGCACCGGCGGCAACCGTATCTGTGTTCCGTTGCTCGCCGGGGAACACCGGCTTGGGGTCATTATTCTGGCGGACCGTGTTAGCGGGATTCGATACACCGGGGAAGAAATGGACTTGCTGAAATGTATTGGCGACCAGGTTGGGGTAAGCTTGCTGAACCTTCGACTTACCAAGAAGATTATGCTCGGAAAGGAGCTGGAAGCGTTTCAAACCATGTCCGCATTTTTTATCCATGATCTGAAGAATACGGCATCAACGCTGAGTCTTATGTTGCAAAATCTACCGATCCACTTTGACGACCCCGCTTTCCGAAAGGACGCATTGCGTAGTATCGGCGGTACGGTGGACCGAATTAACGATCTCATCAGCAGTCTGAGCGCCTTCCGCCACGAGTTCCATCTCAACCCAACTGAGCTGGATCTTAATCTGCTCGTAACTGAAACCCTCAAGAGCCTGGATTGTGCCGGGGACGCCGAGTTGGTAACGAAACTTGATCCACTTCCCAAAATGGTTGGTGATCGCGAGCAACTGCGAAGTATGGTAACCAATTTACTTTTGAATGCCCGAGATGCTGTTGGCGGCGCCGGGCGGATTATGGTGGAGACAAGACAGAGGAACGGATGGGTGACTTTATCGATCGCAGATAATGGATGCGGGATGACCCCGGCGTTTGTAAAGAATTCGCTTTTTCGTCCATTTTCTACGACGAAGAAAAAGGGACTGGGCATCGGTATGTTCCATGCGAAAATGATTGTTGAGGCGCATCGCGGCAATATTCAGGTTAAGAGCGAGCTCGGATCTGGTACAACTTTTGAGGTAATGTTACCTTTGAAATCTCCCGCTGAATGAAGCCCACGTTACTCATCGTCGATGATGACCAGGGGATTCTAACCCAAATGAAATGGGCGCTTGATCCGGACTACGAAATCGTTTCGGCGGAGGATCGACCGGGAGCGATCGAATCGTTCAAAGCCGCCCACCCTGCGGTTACGCTGCTTGATCTGGGTTTGCCGCCCCGGCCTAACGAAAGCGAGGAAGGACTGGCAGCGCTTGCGGATCTACTCGCGATTGACCGGGCTGCTAAAATCATCGTTATCTCCGGCCAAAGCGAAAAGAAGAACGCCATCCAGGCTGTCGGGGCCGGAGCCTACGATTTCTTGTGCAAGCCTATCGATGTTGACGAGCTGAAGCTACTCCTTCGCAGGTGCGTCTATGTATCGGATCTGGAAAAAGGATACCTTGAGATGCAGCAGAAATTGCGCGCGGATATTTTCGAAAACATGCTCGGGACCAGTCCGCAAATGCAAGGCGTGTTTGCCTACATTCGCAAAGTGGCGACCACGAGCGCGCCGGTACTGTTGCTCGGAGAAAGCGGTACTGGCAAGGAGATGGCTGCTTCAGCGATCCATCGGTGCAGCTCGCGAAAAAACGGTGCATTTATCGCTATCAATTGCAACTCGATTCCAGAGAACCTGCTGGAGAGCGAGCTGTTCGGCCATGAAAAGGGTGCGTTTACCGGCGCTCACATACAGCGCAAAGGTCTCATAGAAAATTCCGCCGAAGGCACATTATTTCTGGACGAGATCGGTGAACTGCCGCCTCAGATCCAAGTCAAGCTCTTGCGCTTTCTTCAGGACCAGCGGTTTCAACGTGTCGGCGGCAGACAGGAGATCCAGATTGACACACGTATTGTCGCCGCAACGAATGCTGACCTGAAAGATACCGTGGCAAAAGGGAAGTTCCGCGAAGATTTGTATTTTCGGCTCGCTGTCGTCGTAATCAAATTGCCGCCTCTTCGGGAGCGCGGTCAAGATGTCGAACTGCTCGCGCGAGAGTTCTTGCAGCAGTTCGCGGTGCAATGCGATAAAGGAAACTTGGCTTTCACTCCCGACGCACTTAATGCAATCAGACGCCATACTTGGCCGGGAAATGTCCGTGAGCTTCAGAACCGGGTGAAGCGCGCAACCATCATGGCGGAGAACAGACGAGTCACGGCAAACGATCTCGAGCTGCTCCCCCACGGCTCCGAAAGCGTTCCTCGAGCCACGCTCAAGGAGGCGCGAGAGAGCGTCGAGCGCGAGCTGGTCGAGCAGGCGCTCAAAAGGCATTCCGGAAGAGTGACCCCCGCCGCATCCGAATTAGGTGTTAGCCGTCCGACCCTGTATGAATTAATGGACAAGCTCGGGATCACCAAAGGCGAATCGAAGGCACAAGCTGCTGCCGATGCTGGTGCGACTTTTGAGGTGCAGAAATCTTGAACCGTCGTCTGCGATTGAGTGCCAGCCTCGGACCGCGAGGCGTTTTTTTCGGCTGTGACGCGCGGACATTACAACGGCTCAAAATCTTTGCCAACGACGCCCGGCAATAGAACTCCATAATTCGCAACCCACAGTTAAACTTTAGCGATGCGCTCTAAACGAACCTTGAAAGCCATTGTCCCGATAGTCACGGCGATCTCGCTCGTGGCGGCAACTATTGGCGGCTGTCATCTCCCTGGGAGAAAGTCTCGCGTGATGGCACGCGCCGATCGCTACTTTAAAGCCGGCGAATACGACAAGGCGAAGATCGAATACTTGAATTTGCTGCACCTGGATCAGCAGAACGTCACGGCATTTCAGCAGTTGGGCTTTATCTGGTATGAACAAGGGGATCCCTTGCGCGCGATTCCGTTTTTGCTGAGAGCGCGTGAGCTGGCGCCAAAGAATGTTACGTCGCGCGCCAAGCTCGCGCTTAGTTTGATGGCCATAGGTCAATCAACCGAGGCGCGAAAGGAGGCCGTCTCAATCCTCCAACAGGAAGCCGGAAATCCCGATGCAATTACTCTTCTTGCCGATACCTGCCTAACCAAGGAGGAGATTGCTGCCACCGACCAACAGCTTCAGAAATTCCCGCAAAAAGATTCGGCGGTATTTCATTTGGCTTCCGCTAGTCTCGCTTGGCAACGCGGTGACAC
>CATPAT010000070.1 GCA_955652155.1 uncultured Chthoniobacterales bacterium
CGCAGGCGCCGCGCTCTGCTGCGCGAACGCCGGGAACGAGGTACTAAAGCCGCCATTTGAAGTGTAATCCGCGACTGTAAACGGATTGAACGCGTTCTGTGTCGGCACACTTATGCCGGTGCTGCTGATACCGAATGGATGCGGGCCTGAAATAAAGCCGTTGTGACTGGTACCGCCGAGGTCACTCCAGACATCAGGGCTAAATGGTGTCGGCGCAAAGCCGCCATCCCAAAATTGGCGGAAGTATTCAAAGTCGGCAAACACGGTCAGGTATTTGTCGCAAATATCGCGGTCGAACGAACCGTAGAGGAATTCGCGGTCGGTGGCGGCGATAGCTGGGGTCAGATCGGCGAAGTTAAAGAACGAGCGCTCGCTCGGAATCGCCGCACTGAACCGAGCAGTGTATTGTGTATCGGTAAACTGGTTCGCGCTGGCGTGCGGTGTGGGTGACCTTAAACCACCAATCGTACCCTTGGTCGGTTGGGTCGCAATTCCCTTGAACCCTCGGGAGGTAACGCGTCCGGGGAAATTGCCGCTGCGGCCGTCAAATCCGCCATACAAGTTCTTGTCCGCGTCGTGCGAAATCGCGGCATCGCGCGAGTAAATGGCTGCCGCGTTGTAAATCCCCGCGAAAACCACGATGTTTGTCTTGTCGTCACCGGTACCGGCGAGCAGGTAGCCGGTTTCTTCACCGCGATCGTTGGCGAAACCAAGGTTCGTGTTGCCGTAGCTGGCGTAAACCTCCAAACCACGGAAGCGGTGGATCAAGAACACGTTGACCACGCCTGCCACAGCCTCGGTGCCGTAAATCGGCGACGCGCCATCCTTCAGGATGTCGATGTGATCAATTAAACCCAGCGGGAACCGGTTGAAATCAACCGACTGCGATCCGGCGTTGGCAAGTCGTCGGCCGTCCTGCAAAACAAGGGTCTCTTTTGGATCGATACCGCGCAAACTGATACGGGTAGTGCCGTCACCACCGTTGGTGTTGTTCTCAGTCGTGTTCGATCCAGTCGACGCCGGAATTCGCAAGATCAGGTCGGTCGGAGTGCGCACACCTAACCGAGTGATGTCGTCCCGGCGATAGGTATCGACCGGGTTCGGTCCGACTTCTTCCGCAGTGGGAATGTTCGAACCGGTCACGATAACGCGCTCGGCGGTTGCCTCAGTTGCGGCTGGAGCACCGGCCGGAGCGACATTGGTTCCGGTCGTAGGTGGTGCTGGCTCTTGAGCGCGCGCGCTCATCGCGATGATTAATGGAAATGCGACGGCGGCTACGAGAGCGACGCGAATTCCCAACGTTTTTTGCACGTTTCTAGTCATTGGTTTCTCCATGGGTTTGGTTAGGTTTGCTAGGGATTATTGAAGAATCGTCAAGCTGACAAGGTTTTTTTTCAGTTTTTTAAAAATTTATTGAACGCAAGAACCGAGCCAATTGTCGACCCCAGTCCTGTTTTCAGGCGTTCTATCGGATTTCCAGGTCGCTGCCTAGAAAAAAATTCAAGAATTTTTACCCCCTGAACGGACCCTGTTTTGGGGAGCGAACCGTGTCATTAAAAGCCGGACTATCGACAAGGCCGATTCGTCCTCAATCGTCATTTCAATGCGAAATCTGGGTCCCGCGCAACGCTTCGCCGCGCCGAAACGATTCGGCGCAATTATGTAGACTTTCGGCCATCGCGCGATCGCCATTTTTCTGCGCTAATTCCTCGCCTCGCCCGCAAGTCGCAATCGCTTCGGCGAACTGACCGTTCTCGGCTTGCGCGGCTGCCAGCGTTCGCAATGCGACCGGGTTTTCACCACCGCTTCGCAATGCCCGCTGCGCCAGCTCGAGCGCTTCCCGGCCGTCGCGCAAATCCGGATCGGCAGCGGTCGCGCGGGCCCACGCGATGTTGTTTGCCGCATCCGCATTGTCGGGATCGAATGACAAGCTTTGCTGCCAAGCGGAAATGGCTTCTCTGATTTCACCTTTACTCGCAAACATCACACCGAGATCGTTGCTCGCCCCGATATTGTCCGGCTGAATGCTGAGGGCTTTTTGAAAATGGAAAATCGCCGGGTCGGTTTTTTGTTTCGCGGCCAGCGCTCGGCCCAAACCGAAATGCGCCGCTACATTGCCGTCGCGCAAACGCAACGCGCGCTCGTAATGGTCGATCGACTCGTCGATTTGTCCGCGCACAAACAAAATTCCGCCGAGTCCCGCGTGCGCGACATCGCTGTCCGGCGTGACCGCGAGCGTGTGTCGCCATAACGCTTCGGTGTCACGCCAATGCGTCGTTTGTTTCCACGACAAGCTTGACAAAGTGATGAGAACGATCGCGGCGGCAGAGCCCAATATAATTTTTTGTGGTCGCCCCGCCTTGGCCGAAGCGCTCCGGCGCGGCAAGCACGATTTCGTCACATCCCAAATCAACCAGACGAGCGCGATGTCCAATCCGATTTGTGGAAGATAGGTGTAACGGTCGGCGTGACCCTGCAAGCCAACCTGCACGATTCCAATGACAGGAATCAGCATAACGATGTACCAAAGCCATCCGACGAGCAGATACGGATTTTGTTTTCGTCGGACGATCACAATCGCTGTCAGCGCAATCAGACTGATCGCAGCAATCAACAGCCTCCAAATTTCCAGCCGGTTCTCGGAATGGACATAAAATGGAATGAGATCGACCGGCCAAAACATTTGCCGGACATATTCAAAATAACTGAAGAGCGCGTTGGTGACCCGCCATTGCAGCGGCAGGAATTGAGTCGAACCAAGCGCAAAGTTCTGGGCCCACAAAGTGGCGAAACATGAACCGATCGATAACACGAACAGTGGAACTTTCTCGACGACCAGCTTTATCCACGGCGGGTTCGAACTTTTCTGACTTCTGACCTCTGACTTCTGACTTCTTACTTCTGACCTCTGACTTCTGACCTCTGACTTCTGACCTCTGACCCCTGACCTCTGCCTTCCGCCTCCTCGGCCAACATTTCGTCAAAGGCTCTCGGAAGCGGCACGATGGTTTTTATGCCGGC
>CATPAT010000071.1 GCA_955652155.1 uncultured Chthoniobacterales bacterium
AATAAAAGTTGCCGGCATAGGCGGTGGTAGGCCACTGCGCATCGGCCTCAATGATATCGAAGCGCAACTCACTGCGCATAAGATGCGCACGGCCGTCGCCGGGAAGATGCTGCACCCGCTTATCTTCGAGCAACTTTAGAAGACCGGGATCGGGATGGGTTTGAACAAGTTGGCGCAAGTTCCCAAGCTGGGGTCGAAGGATTTCGATACAACGAATCGATCGCACTTGCGGACGTCCGCCGATGCTGAACAACGTATCACCCGACCCAAGTCCAATCACGGCAATATCCCGCGGGTCGGGATGAACCAGTAACGGCAACGCGCCTAAAACCGTGTGAATATCGCCATAGGGAATCCAACTGTAACCAAGCCCATTAACGAAAACGGTGATGTATGGATTCGATTCAGTCCCGTCGTCCCTCATCAATGACAACCCCGATCCATCTTCGGCAAAGACCACGCGGCTTGGCGCAGCCCCGTGCAACCTCGACCAGAGTGTTGGCGCTGACGGCAAAGCAACAGAGGCAATGGTTATTAACCCCATTGCAAATGCGACCGAACCGACGCGCGTCTTAAAAATGTTGCGCAGCCACAAAGCCGCGAAGATTGACGCCAGGCCGATCACGATCTTCAGAGTTACGGCCGTTCCGAATTGGTTTAACAAAGTCAAACCAGTCAGGGAGGCTCCCGCCATACAGCCGAGAATGTTGGCGAGCTGCAGCGCGCCGACTCGCCTGCCGATTGTGTGGATGTCGTGCTGAAGTGCCTTCTGTAGATAAGGAAAACTTAAGCCCATCAAGGTCGTAGCCGGCAGGATCAAAACCAAAGGCACAACTACCAGGAACAACACAAAACGTCCGGTCTCTGCTAATGTCTCGGGCGAGAGCGCTTGATTTCGCCACCATGTCAAAATGCCATTGAGCGCGAGGCTCACGTTCAGCGGATCGCGAACTCCAAAGTAGGTCGACAAATTTGGAATGAGAGATTCGGCGGTGGGCGAGACCAAAAGAACTATCGCAATCCCGGCTGATACAGCCACTAACGTTTGCAGCGCCAAAAATACCGACACCGGCCGACGGCTTCTCTGCACAAACTTTGTTCCGGCAATCGCTCCCAGGCCCAACCCTCCGAGGTAAATCGTGAGCATTGTGCCAAATGCAAACGCAGTGCACTTCAGCATTACGGTGAGCAACCTGAGCCACAAAATTTCCAGAGAGAGTGCGATGAATCCCGAAAGGACGTAGAGCAAAAGCCATGTGCCGAATGTGAATCCCGTAGACTCCGCGGTCTGTGGAAGTGACGGATTCCGTTCCTGCTGACGAAGGTCTGTCGTCACCGAACCCGCCTCCGGTTGCTTACGCATTGAGATGATGAACAGAGCGAATACGCCTGCACAGGCGAAGTTGAGCGCGGCTCCTACCTTGAGCGACTGTTCAAGACCGAGTTGTGGCAGCAAGATCCACGTCGTGACCAACGCGCCAATGGCCGCGCCCAAAGTGTTGATCCCGTAAAGCCGTCCGATTGTTGGCGCCGCGTCCCCGACATCAAGGGTAAGCGCTTTGGCCAGCAATGGTAGCGAGACGCCCATAAAAAACGTCGGCCATAACAAGCTGCAAAACAAAACAATCCACAGTAACCAACTCGATTGTCCCAGTTCCGGATGCCGTGTGTAGAGAAAATCGTAAAAAAATCCTTTGCTCAAAAGGCCGAAAATCATGATCGCCAGCTCGGCCGCGATAAACATGACCAGATTGGTTCGCCTTGAAAATCGGTCGGCCACGTAACCGCCGACGAGATTCCCGAGGCCGAGTCCCGCCATGAATGTCGTCACGATCAGTGTGACCGCGTAAACGTCCGCACCCGAGAAGAAGACCAGCAAGCGCTGCCAAATGACCTGATAGAGCAAGGCCGCGAAACCGGAGACAAAGAATACGATGAAGGCGATCCAACGATGCAAAATCGCGCGCGATTCTATAAACTGCTCGTCTCTCATCGCACGATTCTTGGAAGCCCTTGGATTATTTATTCGCCGCTCGCTGTTTCAGAACGAATTCGGCCATCGGCAGATCGCGCGGGTAAGTGATCTTGAAATTGAAATCGTGATTCGGAACGAGGACGACTTTGCGGCCGAGAAGCTCGACCGCGGAAACTTCGTCGGTAACCGACACCTTCTTCTTTGCAATCACCTGGTAAGCTTCTTCTAGCATTTTTCTCGAAAAAATCTGCGGTGTTTGCATCCCGTAAATGCCGTTGCGATCGACCGATTCCTTGACGGCGAGATCGACATCGGCGCGTTTCAGCGTGTCGTTGATTGGCTCCGCCAATGTCGCCGCTCCACCGCTCGTCCGGCACACTTCGAAGACGCGCGTGATTTTTTCAGGCGTTACCAGCGGGCGCGCGGCGTCGTGCACAGCAACAAAATCAGATTTTGGATTTAAGTGATCGAGTCCGGCGCGCACCGAATCGCTCCGTTCTGCTCCGCCCGCGACGATCTGTTTCAATTTTGTCGACTCGACAGCAATCTTTCGCAATTCGCCCAAGCTATCGGCGCGGCCGACCAAAATAATTTCGTCGACGCAATCGGTCCGCTCGAATGCGGCGATCGTGTGCGCGATTACCGGTTTTCCGCTCACCAGCGCAAACAATTTGTCGAAGCCCATTCGTTCGCTGCTTCCGGCGGCGACGATGATCGCGCTTAGCATGGAACTAGGAGAGTTGCTTCTGCACTTCCGCGCTCAGTGTCTTGCCGTCGGCGCGACCAGCCACTTTCGCCTGCAACGCTTTCATGACCGCGCCCATTTGCGCTTTCGAACTGGCGCCGACTTCGGCAATCGTCTCCCGCACAACTTTCGAAATTTCGTCGGCGCTCATTCCTTGCGGCAAATACGATTGCAAGATCGACAGCTCCTCTTTTTCTTTCGCCGCCAGCTCGGCGCGCCCGCCCATCTCAAAACTTTCGATCGAATCCTGACGCTGCTTCACCTGTTTACGAATCACCTGGGCCGCTTCGGCATCGGTTAACTTTGAATCCGCGCCACCTTTTTCGATTGTCGCGTTCGTGAGGGCGGCTTTAAGCATGCGCAGAACGCCCAGCTTGATCGCGTTTTGCTCGCGCATCGCTGTTTTCAACTCTGAATCAACGCGTTCGGACAGATTCACGTGAGAAAATTACGATGCCGAAACCTAATTGTCGATCTTAGCTACGCGCGAGAGAGAAAGGAGGAGCGAGCTAACGAACAGCAACTGCCGCCTCTTCGAGCCAATCCCTGCTCGGCGGCTCCGGCTCGGATCGAGGCGCAGGGACTTCGACCCAGCCTGCTTGATCGAAAAATAATGAGCGACGCTGCAGCTTCAGAAAAATCGGCCGAACCGGCGAAAAGAGCGGCATCCGCAATTCGCCAACATTCGTGGGCAGCTGGAAGCGGGCCGAGCGCAATTCGCCGGAGTCATCGCGGCCGACGAGCAAAAGCACCGGTGCGAGCAGGGCGCGACTCACGATCGGGATCCGAATTTTGAGGTGAAGAGAATTCGGCACTCTTGTGATTGACTGAATGAAACAATCATCCAGGGCTGCATTCCCCGCCCGCCAGCGGGTGAACAATTCCGGTCGACTGACATATCCGAGAAATCGGTTTCTAGAGAGTCTTAACTGGGTCGCGTGACATCGAATCGCTTGCAGTTTCA
>CATPAT010000072.1 GCA_955652155.1 uncultured Chthoniobacterales bacterium
GCTAATCGCGCGTGGGAAGTAGAAATTAGAAAGTAGAAATTAGAAATTACAAGCGCGACCAGCGCTTGCCGGATGCCCTGTGGCGTTTTATCTAGAGTCATGTCCGAACACAAAATGACTCTCACCTGGAAACGCGGCGACGCGCCGTTCGATTACCAGAAGTATCCCCGCAATCACACCTGGAAATTTGACGGCGGCCACGAAATGACGGCATCAGCCGCGCCGGCGTATCTTGGAGATCCGAAAAACGTCGATCCAGAGGAAGCGTATGTCGCGTCGCTCTCGAGCTGCCACATGCTCACGTTTCTTGCGATCGCCTGTAAGCAGAAGTTCGTGCTCGACGAATATGTCGATGAAGCAGTCGGTCACATGGAGAAAAATGCCGAAGGCAAACTGGCGATCACAAAAGTCACGCTAAAACCGAAAATCACATTCTCAGGCGACAAAAAGCCGACGATGGAAGAGCTCGATAAGATGCATCACGCCGCGCACGAGAATTGTTTCATCGCGAGCTCGGTCAAGACCGAAATCACGGTCGAGAAGCAATAGTTTTAATTAGGAATCCACGAAGCCAGGAATTTCCTGTTTCAAATTTGGTTCTTGGTTTCCTGGTTTCCAGATTCAATCTTCCGGTAAGTGACGATGAGCGCGACCGATTCGCAACGGATGGAAAAGATCGTCAGCTTGTGTAAGCGACGTGGCTTCGTTTTCCAATCGAGCGAGATCTACGGGGGTCTGAATGGCCTGTGGGATTACGGACCGCTGGGCGTCGAACTGAAGCGCAACCTGAAGAACTACTGGTGGCGGGTGATAGTTCACGAACGCGACGACGTCGTCGGTCTCGATGGTTCGATCCTGATGAATCGCGCGGTTTGGAAAGCGAGCGGGCACGAAGACACTTTCAGCGATCCGATGGTCGATTGTCGATCTTGCAAGGCACGCTTGCGCGCCGATCAGCTGATCGACAAGGGAAAAGGAAGGCAGTGCCCGAATTGCGGCGGCAAAGATCTGACTGAACCGCGCGCGTTTAACTTGATGTTTAAAACCTATGTGGGCGCGACCGAGGACGAATCGTCAGTGACTTATCTTCGTCCGGAAACAGCGCAGGCAATCTTTGTTCAGTTCAAAAATGTCCTCGAAGTGTCGCGCAAGAAACTGCCGTTCGGCATTGCCCAGATCGGGAAAGCGTTCCGGAACGAAATTAACCCGCGCAATTTCACATTTCGGTCACGCGAGTTTGAACAGATGGAGCTGGAATATTTTTGTCGCGCGGAGGAGGGGATGAAGTTGCTCGAATACTGGAAGGAAGAGCGGCTGAAGTTTTACGAGAATATCGGAATCGCGCGCGACAAGCTTCACGTGCTGACAGTGCCCGATGAGGAGCGCGCCTTTTATTCAAAAGGGACCTACGACATCGAATACGATTTTCCGTTCGGCCGGCAGGAGCTCGAGGGCGTTGCTTACCGAACGGATTACGATTTGTCGCAGCACCAAAAAGCCAGTGGCAAATCGCTCGAATATTTCGACGAGGAAACGAAGCAGAAATTTATTCCGCACGTGGTTGAGCCGAGTGCCGGGGTCGATCGCACGGTGCTCGCGCTGATTTGCGAAGCTTATTCAGAAGACGAGGCGCCCGATGACAAAGGAAAAATGGAAACGCGGATCGTGCTGCGTTTTCATCCGCGCATGGCACCAGTCAAATGCGCTGTCTTCCCATTGCTAAAAAATAAGGAGCAGCTCGTCGCGAGGGCGAAGGAAATTGTCGATCTCCTCCGGCCGCAAATGTTCGTTTTTTACGATGAAAGCGGCGCGATCGGCCGCCGCTACCGGCGTCAGGATGAAATTGGAACGCCGTTCGGCGTGACGGTTGATTTCGAAACGCTCGGGGAGCGCGGTGAAGAACTACGTGACACGGTAACTTTGCGGGACCGCGATACAATGCATCAACAACGAGTCAAGATTTCTGACCTTGTCGACCAGATCATGCCGCATATAAGGTGAACAACGCATAGCGCGCAACGATCGAATTGATGAAAGTTGAAATCTTCACTCTCTGCGATGCTGCCACCACCGATGCAGGGGGTAAGCTCAATATACTTGGATCCTTTGATCGTTTGATGGCTCGAGAAGCGCCCATCGTACACCCGCAGTGTGCCCTCGCGGTAAAGCTGCGATTTGAGCGAATTGAGGAAGGTGCTAAACGGCTGCGAGTAGCCTTTGTCGATTCGGATGGTACGCCCGTGATGCCCAGTATTGATGCGACGACACAGGTACGGTTTACCGCTGAAGATCCAACCGCTACAGCGTCGCTGGTGCTGAACATTCAGCAGCTCAAATTGCCACGTTTCGGCGAATATTCGATCGACCTTGCGGTTGACGAACGGCATGAGGCCTCAATTCCATTGTTCGTTGCAAGAATTCCCTAGTTGTTGAGCGGTTTCGTCACGTCTCCTGATGGATCTCGCGAAATTTCGCGAATATTGCCTGAGCAAAGCAAACGCCGCCGAAAGCACGCCGTTCGGTCCTGATGTCCTCGTCTTCAAAGTCGGCGGCAAAATGTTTGCGCTCGCATCTCTCGACGAAGTGCCGGCGACCGCCAATTTGAAATGTGATCCCGACCTCGCGCTGGAGTTGCGCGACCGTTACGAGCAAGTCAGGCCCGGTTACCACATGAACAAGAAACACTGGAACACGGTGGAGATCGAAAGCGGAATCCCGGATATCGAGTTGCGAAGAATGATCGATCACTCGTACGAGCTCGTCGTTAACAGTCTGCCAAAGTCGAAGCGCGTGCGCAACAAAGGTGGATCGGGTTCTGCGAAGACGATGTTAATCAAGGCGGCGAAGCCGCGTAAAAGTAGCAACGCGTTGCGGAGAATGGAGCGGGCGGGAGCCGAGCGACATAGACGGGTCAGCCCGAGAGGGTGAGCTCGCGGGAAGCGAGCGAATCAACGCGTTCCAGCTAGAACCTCAGCGGGCGATTGAGGTCAATCGCCCCTACCTGAGCGCGTCGGCCACTGATTGCCTTTCACAGCACGCCACCATCCCAATCCATGTAACTGGCGATACTGCAGCGCTAGCGCTGTTCCGTCGACACGGCCCGCCGGTCCGCCGTGAAGATCTTCCACATGAGTCGGATCGTTGATTTTCAAAATAAAATCCGGACTGATAACCGCGTTGCAACCAAAGCCGACCTGCCGTTGTGATTGGTCAAGCAGATCGTGGCCGAATGCGTGATAAACGAAGCCGGCCGGCGCCGCCAGATTGGTAAGAGTCGGCAACACGTCCAGATGGCTGCCGGCGAGCGCCTCCGGCGGTTGAACTTTTTCAAGCGCCTTGTGGCCGCAGATAATCAGCGGCACCGACAGACTTTCAAAAAGCGTATGCGTCGGACGCGCGGAAACGTATTGCTTGCGGGAGTAATGGTCGCCGGTGATCGCGAAGAGGGGACGTTCCAGTTCGCGTTCGCCTTCGGAAACGAAATCGGACACGCATTTATCCGAGTACCAAAGATGTCCCAAAACGCGGAGTTGATGTTGTGAAAGACTGGCGCCGTTCGAATTCGCCTTAACGACAGCGGGATCGAACCCCTTTTTCTCAACGTCGACGCTGTAGGGCGGATGATACGAAGTGCTCATGATCAGGTTGAAGGTTGGTTCCGGCCCGGTCTGCTTGAGGACGAAGCGAAACAGATCTTCGTCTTCCACGCCCCACTCATTGCCGTGCGTGTGCGTCCGCATTTGATCGCCGCCGTAAACGTCTTCGAAGCCTTGTTCGCGGCAAAATTGACCGATTCGCTGCCAGCTGAGAAATCCGCCGTAAAAAAATCGCGGTCGGTATCCAAGTCGTTTAAAAATGCGCGCTGAAGCGGTTGGCAATCCTTCGCGAACCACTGGCTGGAAGTTGACGAACACTCGGGCGAACGGAAGTCCGGTGATCAAAACCCCCAGACTTTCGATTGTGCTTATTCCTGACGAAATGAAAGCTTGCGCGCGGAGACCTTCCCGGCCCAACGCACTGACACCGTCCGTCAGGTGAAGGCCGGCGTACTCAGGTTGCATCGCCCAGGCATCGTAACTCTCCATCACCACGATGAAAATGTGCGTTGGGCGTGCGCCGGCGCTGCCAGGCGCGATGCGTTTTAGGCAATCATCCAGGGTCGCGGCGTTTTGGGCGCCGGGAAAAAGAGCGGTAGCCGCCGCGCGCACGTTGCCGTCTGGCAAATAATTCTGCAGCCCGGCGGCCTTCTGCATTGTTGTCTCCTGCCAAATCGCGTAGCGCAACGCGAAGAACGGATTGAGCACGATTTTGTTGAGAAACGCGTCGCCGGTTGCGGCCGCGTTCTTCAATCCTGCCAGATTTTTGCCGAGCCAGACCTTTGTGCCGACAAACATCCAAATCGCGATCACACCAAACGTGATGGCTCGCGCCGATTTCGTGCCCAGAAAACGCGGAACGTCAGCGGCAGCAGCGACACGGCACAGTTTGCTCAGCGCCCACGCGGTTATCGCAATCGCCGCACTGCCGATGAGAATCAGACGCACGATCGGATAGCTCTTCCAGATCGTGGTCAGTATCGCGCTCCGATCGTCGTAGATCAGTCCGACTATCCAATGGTCGAATTGACTGTCGTACTCGGCGAAATACCCAACGTCTGTGACGAAGATTATCGCGCAAAGAATCAGGACGATCGCAATCGTCAGCTGCCGGATCCGTTGGTGCCAAATTCCCAGTGGATGAATGAATCCGACGAGCGTCAGCGCAAATAACGGGAGCAAACCCCACGTTGCTGCGCATGTGTCGGAGCGCAGACCGGTTTCAAAGCAACGCATCAGCGCATGACCGCTCGGTCGCTGCGGTAATTCAGTGTGAAAGATCGAAAATAACGTGATCCGAAAAGCCAAAAACAAAAGCACCAGCGCCAGCCACAAAACCATGTCCGCGATCACTTGCCGCCACGGTTCCGTTGCCGCTGGCCGCGAATCCGTTTTCTCCGGTTCCATTTAAGGCAAAGCGCGGACCTTGATGAACTTCAATTGCAACGCGTCGCGTCCTACAAAATTTACAAAATTATCCACCTCTCCCCTAGGCGCGACTCGTGCTTGCGCTACTCCCTGGGCACTCCCATATCCACGATGATTTTCCACGAGCCGTCGCTCTGCCGTTTCCAAATCGTGACATAGCGACCCTCTTCACTCACCGGCTTACCTTTCTCCTGGTACTTGTAGTTGTACTTTCCCGTCTCGTAAGCCGTGTCGCCATCCAACCAAAGTTCGACGGTGGTGACGGTAGTCTTAACGCCTTTGCCAGCGCCCTCCATCACCGGTTTCTGTCGCTCGAAAATCTGCTGAGGACCCTTGAAAATCTTACCATTACGCCCGAGCAGAATCCCGTCTTCGGCGAATAGCCGGGCAAGCAGCGATGCGTCGGCCTTGTCCCAGGCTTCGATCCACTGGGCGTTTCCTTTGTCAATCGCTTGCCGCGCTTCCGCAAGCGCCGCCGCCGGCGTCGGACTTAGTCCTTTGCCTTCCTGTTCGGCTCGAGCAGAGGCAGAGCTTGCGATTAGAGCGGCAATCATAACTAAAGTAAGTCGATTCATTTTTGACCTCATTGATTGTTGATTTGGAATCTCCTAGATCCGGGTGACTCCTATGTTAGCGGACGGAGTTGCACTTCGCCGATCTTTAGTTGCAGCGCATCGCGGGCGACGTTGAGAAAATTGTCGGCCGCATCGGTCAGCGCGACTTGCAGCTCTCCGTTATTCAGCGGCGCCGCGCGGAGCGATTTTTGATCCAACATTTCCTCGACCGCTCGCGCGCAATTTTGCGCGGAATCGACCACCATGATTTGGCGCTTTAGCACGCGTGTGATCGAGCTCGTGAGCAAGGGATAATGCGTGCAGCCGAGCACAAGGGTGTCGATGTCGTCGGCAATCAGCGGTTCGAGATAACGCAGAATCATTTGATCGGTGACTTCGTCGTTCAGCAGTCCTTCTTCGATCAAGGGAACGAGTAACGGACAGGCCCGACTGCTCACGCGCACACCACCGTCCGCGTCGCGCAAGGCTTTTTCATAAGCGCCGCTCCGAATTGTCGCGCGAGTTCCGATTACGCCGATGTGACGATTCCGGCTGGCCGCGAGCGCTGCGCGCGCACCCGGTTCGATCACGCCGATCACCGGCACGGGAAATTTTTCCGTCAACGCCGGTAGCGCGACCGATGAGACCGTGTTGCAGGCAACGACGAGCGCCTTCGCGTCCTGTTTCATCAACATTTCCGCGAGCTCGATCGCGTAACGCTGCACGGTTTCAGGGCTCTTGGGGCCGTAGGGCACACGCGCGGTGTCGCCGAGATAGGAGATGTTTTCGTTCGGCAGCAGATCACGCAGCGCCTTGACCACGGTCAAGCCGCCGATGCCGGAATCAAAAACGCCGATGGGCCGCGATTCGCTCATGCAGCGCGAAAACTCACCGTTGTCACCGTTTGCTGCAAGTATAGTTCTAGGTAGGGCGATTACGCTCCCAGCTAGTGCATCCAATAGTGTTGCCCATTAACGTTGGACGTTTGCCTCAACGCTAACGCTTTTGGAGGCAAGTGGATTGACCTAAATCGCCCGCGAAGGCCAATCCGGCTAGGATCGGTTCGGTGAATCGCCCCTACCTCTTGCAATCCACGTTCCCTCTCGGATGATTCCTCGCAATGGCTGAGCTTTCGAAAACTTACGATCCGAAGACGGTCGAGCCGAAGTGGTATCAACGTTGGATCGACCATCGCGATTTCGAAGCGGACGCGGCTTCAAAAAAGAAGCCGTTCTCGATCGTGATGCCGCCGCCGAACATCACCGGCGTCCTCACCCTCGGCCACGTTTTAAAC
>CATPAT010000073.1 GCA_955652155.1 uncultured Chthoniobacterales bacterium
CAGCAAGTCGCATAAAATAACTTCCGGCCGGTTCCGGAGAGCGAGTTCCACTCCGGAATCGCCATCTGCGGCCTCAAAGACTTTCCAATCTGCCCGCGCGAACAACTTGGCAATGGTCCGGCGGCCATCCTCGTCATCCTCAATGATCAATACGCTTGGCATTAGTCTGATCCTAGATACAGGATTCTTGATACTGGATGGGAGATGGAGGTCACTTTATCTGATCTACATAGAGCTCGCTGCCCGACCATCCGAGATAAATAATCCGGCCAATTACCGTCTAACAATTAACGATTAACCAATAACCGCGAAGACCCACTTCGCTGCCTTCGGCGCTATCTCGCGACGCATCCTCCCAAACTAACTCAGAACGCTAATGAACGGCGAGAAAATACGGGCGCGGTTCGCAGGGCGCGAACTCTACGGCGGGAGGCCGTGATCCTTGTGAATCGGCCTAGGGAAGCCGGCGACTCGGTTTTGGTAAAAACCGAGCTTTCAGCTTTTGTCTTTAAATTCCCCTCGCTTAGCTTCTTCCCCCTTAATGCCGCCCCAGGACAGACTCAGCATTTACCAACTTGGTCAACTCATTTACGAAATTCGCGGTCAACGCGTAATGTTCGATTCCGATCTTGCTTCGATCTATGGCGTTGAAACAAAGGCGCTGAATCGCGCAGTGAAACGCAATCGGTATCGCTTTCCGAAAGATTTCATGTTTCAACTGTCCGAGGACGAATGGAAGAACTTGAAGTGCCAAATTGGCACCTCAAGTTTAGGCCACGGAGGCCGTCGCAGCCGACCGTATGTTTTCACTGAGCATGGTGCGATCATGGCTGCAAATGTCCTCAACAGCGCACGGGCGGTACAGATGAGTGTTTTCGTCGTGCGTGCGTTTCTGAAGATGCGAGCGTTGCTGGGCGACAAACGCGATCTTGCTCAAAAACTCGCCTCCCTCGAGAAAGAACTGAAGAAACGGTTGGACGTTCACGAAGCTGTGATCGTGACAATCTTGCAACGTGTGATGGATATTATCGATCCGCCGGCGTTACCGACACCCAAGAAACCGCGGATCGGATTTCAATCCTGACTATTAGCCAGCCCACGGATGATGTGGAATCATTTCCAATGGCCATTCTGCATGATCTCGTGCGCAAAGTTGAAATGGCCGAAGTTGTTGAAGGAATTGCCCGTTTTTACGACCAGCGCGAAACGCCATGGTTACCTGACGCTGTTAGCGATGTCCTCATACAATTGCGGAGACTGACGCCAGATCCTGCCGGTTCGCAGTACGAACTGCACATCGAGCTGACGCCGCCTATCGATCCTGACGATCAGCCGTTTTGGGACGTGAGCTGCACGAAACGGGGTGATCCGGAGCGCTACGGCCTGGACTTAGAGCCTTGGGAAAAATGGCTTGCCATTCGCGTACCCGACTCACTTCTCGAAAAAATGACTTCAGCTGAGATTGTCGCGCATTGTGTCTGGGAGATGACCTTCTACGGTTTCACGCAGGAAAAAATCGCCGAGTTCCGCACCGAATTAGAGCGCAGCGGCCCCTAATAACTGATAACCATTAACTCGGCAGGCGACCTGCCGTCCCATTAACCGATAACAGATAACAAAGAACCGAAACGCTCGTCGTTTCTCCCATTAACAATTGACCGACAACCAATAACCGCACGGGGACACGCGCGTCTTTCAGCTTTTGAGCTTTCAGCTTTCGTCGCGTTCTTGCTTCTTCCTTTGTAATTCTTACTTCTTACTTGTTACTTGTGCCACGATCGACAAGAAGTCAGAACCGCCGACGGCGCGTGCTTGGCGTCGTGGTAAAGAAATCTCCCGTCCACGGCCGCGGCGTTTTTGCGACGAAACCGTTCCGAAAAGCAACACGCATCATTGAATACAGCGGCCGACGAATTTTATGGTCGAGCGTTCCGGGAGAATTGGACGATCCGCGGATGTACTATTTTGGGCTCGACGATGGGAAAACAGTGATCGATCCCGCAGTTGGCGGGAATGAAGCGCAGTGGATCAATCACTCCTGCGAACCGAACTGTGAAGTGCGGGAAAAGCGGGGGCGGATCTTCATTCACGCCTTGAGAAGTATTAAACCGGGCGAAGAACTCTTTTACGATTACCACCTCGAAGTCGACGACAACGTCCCGCGCACCAAAGAGATCGAACAGGAAGCGCCCTGCCACTGCGGCTCAAGAATTTGCCGGGGCACTCTGCTTGCGCCCTCAGGGCGCTGACTTCCCACCGGGGCGTAGGCCCCCTCTGGGCCGGAGGCTGGCCTCCGATGTCCGATCTCCTAGCTCCCACCTCCAATCTCCGATCTCCGATCGCTGTCCTCCGCCCCCATTAACTAATAACAATTAACCGACAACCAATAACCGCGCGGGGACACGCGCGCGTTTCAGATTTCCAGCATTTCAGGTTTTTTGCGTAGCTAACCCGTCACTTTTCACTGGTCACTGGTTGCAACACAAGCGTTCCGCTTTTTATCTCGGCTGCTCCCAGAGCAGAAAGGATGGACCTTCATCGCTGGGCGATCTGGCACCACACAAAGCGAATATGCGCGCGCAATGGGTGTAACACCCCGAACCGCCCAGCGGCACTTGGGGCATTTTGTAAACCTAGGCTTGCTCAGGCGAGTCGGCCGCGGTCCCGCGACCGAGTATCAGAAGGTATGATCGCGACATCGATCACGACATGGTGTCGCGATCCGCACGTAGAATCTTGGTAAATAGTGAATCGCGACATGAATCGCGACACGGTGTCGCGATTCTGTGGTCGACCTGGGGGCAGCATCGGTGGCCACTACCGAACTTAGGTCAAGTTACACTGGGGCCGGAAGTGCAGAATGGGGTCAGATCTATACATCTCTTATAAAAGCTGAAATCCTGAAAGACTGAAAAGCTGACAGAAGAAGCTGAGCAGTTGAGATGTTACGCTCCAGCTAGGTTTTCACCAAAACCCAGTCATCGGCTTCCCTAGGCCGATTCGCAAAAAGCTCACGACCTCCCGCCGTAAAGTTCGCGCCTGCGAACAGCTAGTGCGCGCATATTGTTCCCAGGATGTAGACTGCCGCAGGGCGGCATCGCTGAGAGACTCAGCACCGGCCTTCTTAGGCGACGTGTGCTAAAGAGTCGACCAATCCGCGAAGTTCGTGGACGTCAAACGGTTTGGTTATCATCGTGTTCACATTGAGTTCGGCGTAGGCACGCCGGTTTTCGTCGGTCAGGTGCGCGGACAAAACAACAATCTTCCCACCAAACTGCGCCGCGCGCAGACGTTGAACTAACTCGATTCCGGACACTTTCGGCATTTTGTGATCGATAATGACCACATCAAAAGCCTCGGAATGGTTACTTACCTTGGCCAGCGCCTCGTCGGCGCTAAACGCGAGGGTCAGTTTTCGCTCAGAATTACTCAGAGCGAACGCCAGGGCATGCGCGACGCGAAACTCGTCATCAACGCTAAGAATGTTCAACGGTTTTGCCACGCGACTGCATTTTATTCGAGCATCACGTGTGCCCAAACAAGCGGAACCGGGTCGTATCTAAACATCTCTCAGGAAGCTGGGAGCTAGGAGATCGGAGCTGGGAGAGTTGGTCTTAGAAAAGCTGAATGGAGTGAATGGGATGAGCGACACGGCCGGTACAGCCGCGCCGGTAGCGGTCGAGCGCCGCGGGAGCAGCCGAGATACAAACGCGGAAAGCTGACATCGGAACGTTGAGGAGTTGAGCGGTTGAGTTGTTGAGGGCGTTTCCGAAAACTGAAAGCGGAAAAGCCGAAACGCTGGTACCGAGAAACGTCGATGCGCCGCAACGGCGTGGCAAGCATGTGACGGGTGAAGAGGTCCGGTGGCGGACTGCAATAAGCGGGCTGCTTTTGGCAACATCCGGCGCGCAGTTCATCATGCGCGGGCCGAGAGTTCACTATGAATGAAAAAGTAATAAACCTGATTGTAACGAAAACAGGGATCACCCAGGAGAACGCCGAGAAGTCGGTGCTCGTGATGTTTGATTTCCTGAAAACGAAATTGCCGGCGCCGATCACCAGCCAACTGGAACCCTTCCTTACCGGGGGAGTCCTCGCCGGGAAAAGTTAACCAGTAGTATCAACGGCACGCTTGCCTGCTCCCGCGCGACAGCGCCTCGGACTGGCAAGGGTGTCCGTCGATCTTAAAGAGTCCCATTCGGGACTGGAGCTATTTGAACTAATGAAAAGAACCTCATGAACTCGATAATTACTAGCCGCGCAGCATGTCTGGCGGAACTCATTTCCAATCCCAAATCCTTTTTCAACTGTCCAGATTTGCACGGTGGTTCGGGTTCGCCCGAAGGTGGAGATGGGAGCTGGGAGCGGGCAGCTTGGAGGGCGGAGCTGGGAGCAACCGAGATACAACGCCCAATGTCAAAGTCAGCGGTCAGACGACAGATTTCTGATGCATCGTAAGCGGCTTATGATGCGACCCCCACCGCAGCTATTTGTTAATCGTTAGTGGTAATTGTATCTCGGCAGCCCCCGCTGCGCTCGACCGCTACCTTCCGCGCGGTCCGGCGGCTGCCGGATCGCTCGCCCCAGTCGGTCCATTCGCGAAGCGCAAGACGAAGCCCGGAAAGAGCAGACGGGGTCAGATCTAAACTTTTAACATTGCTTCTGGGAAGAAGCGTTGAGTCGTTGAGGGGTTGAGTCAACCGTCCATACTTGCCATGTCGCGCTCTGATTGCTCGCAGCGTCATGGCCGTTTCCAAGCCAGCATGATACCGTCGCGCACGGTCAGGCAGACATTTTCAACTCGCCGGTCGGATTGGACCAAACGGTTAAAGGCAACGATGGCGTGGTCATCCGGGTCGTTAGGATGGAGGACTTTGCCACTCCACAAGACGTTGTCGGCCACGATCAGTCCGCCCGGCTTGAGCAACGGGAGGCACGCCTCATAATAATTGGCGTAGTTGGACTTGTCGGCGTCGATGAAAACCAGATCGAGCGGACCGGTTAACGTCTTGATCGTGTCTAAGGCGGGTCCCATTCGGATCGTAATCTTGTCGCCATGCGGGCTCTCGGCGAAGTAGCGCCGCGCGATCGCCTCGGCTTTTGGGTCGATTTCACAGGTGATAAGACTGCCTTCCTCGGGTAAAGCTTCAGCCATCGCCAGCGCGCTGTAGCCGGTGAACATCCCGAGTTCGAGAATGAGTCGGGCTCCGGTGAGTCGGACCAGCATTTGAAGAAAACGACCTTCCATAAGGTCGACCTGCATCTCAGGGCAGTTCATCTCCCGGTAGGTTTCCTCCCGAAGACGCTTGAACAAATCGGGTTCGGGCTTCGTGTGATCGCGAGCGAATTGCTCTACCGCGACATCGATGAATCGGTCCATAAATCTCTTATTAAAGTGGAAAGTACAAATTAGAAAGCGAAGCTGGGATCGTATCTAAACAACGCGGGCGACGCGCCCGCGGTCATTTTGTTATCTGTTATCGGTTTGTCGACCAAGCATAGCCTCCGGTAGTGTCCTAATTTGAAAAGGCTTCCCAGTCTTATATATTTGTTGTTCGATGCAAAACCACCAGATTAAGGTGTTTGCTTGCCACACGATTCAGGAACTCGAAAAGCAGGTAAATCAATGGCTTACGAATAATCCGGGGATCGAGGTTGTTCAATTTACGCAAAGTGAATCGGGCGGAGGAGGAGGAATGGAATGGTTTGTCACCTTTACCGTTCTCTTTAAGAAGATGGGCGACCGGCGTTAGCCTTCGCCGCAATCGCGACTTTGACGGCTGGAATTAAGTCCACCCGATCATTACTGCGAGTTGCGATCCATTTGTTTTGCTTCTGCCGCAATCGAAGCCCTGACAGCAGCATTTGGAGAATCAACCGGAGGGATTCCCAGTACAACCGTGTATTGCGCGTTCCTCCCTTCCCAAAATTGCCAGCCGTAGGCTCGATTTGCCTTCGGATGCCCGTCCAAATCGAAAACTTCTACCACACCTTCCCA
>CATPAT010000074.1 GCA_955652155.1 uncultured Chthoniobacterales bacterium
AGCTTGTCACTCGACGGGTTCGAATCCCGTTAGGGTCGCGGTTGCTATTTCATAGATAAACCGACAATCTCGTACGGATTCGACGCATCGCGAATCGATCGCAGTACAGGAAAAAAAGGACCAAAATGGTCGGCATTTTCGTTTCGATTTTGGGGGAGTCTCGCACTTACCCAAACTTCAACTCGCTATCGGTAGGTCCAAAACATATGAAAACTCTTCGTTGGTTTAATCGAAATCGTTTCTTCTTAGTCGTGCGCATCGCGAGCGCGGGCACACTCATCGCAGCCGCTGTGGTCAGCGGGATTGCATTGGCTTTCACCCCCAATCCTCCCAATAACGCGCGGCTCACGAACGACAGCCCGGCGCTCAGCGGGTACACGAGTGACTACACGCTCGTCACCGGGACCCCGTACACGGACCCCGTCCTGATGGCCTGCTCCCAGAGCCGCGGCCGCGAGAACGAGCCGGCCGTCGCGGTCGACCCGCGGAACACGCAGGTGATCGTCGGCAGCTCGAATGACTACTGCGGCGTGTTCGCGGCGGACGGGACGTTCGTCGGGCTTGGGGACGTTTGGCTCGGCTACTACCGTTCGGAGGATGGGGGGGCAACCTTCACCAGTTCGCTTGTCCCCGGGTACCAGGGCGATCAGTCGCCGTACGCCGCACGTGCGCACGTGCGAACTGCTGATTCGGGCGATCCGGTGCTCGCGTGGGACAGCCACGGCCGGCTGTTCGCCGGCTCAGAGAGTTCGAGCGATCCGGAAGGCACGGCCAAGACGTTCGGTGACGTCTGGGTCGGCACGTACGAGAACCCGAAGGGGCCCGGCGGAGCGACGAAGGACGACGGCAAGGAGTTCATGACCTCCGTCGACGTCGCGGAGGGCTCGGCGGCGCCGAACCTGCTGGGGAAATTCCACGATAAGACGTCGCTCGAGGTCGACCGCACCGGCGGCCAGTGCGACGGCAACGTCTACTTCGCGTGGGCGCGCTTCACGGGCAACGGGCCAAGCGGCTTCAACTCGAGCGTCTACTTCGTCCGCTCGACCGACCATGGGCGCACGTTCTCGAGCCCGATGAAGCTGAGCCAGACGGTGCACGACATCCAGTTCCCGGACATCGCGGTGACTGGCGACGGACACGTCTACGTGACCTACCGCCAGTTCGCGGACGTCCGCAGCAGCTCGACGATCGATGCGATCGCGTACAACGCGTCGACGGACTGCGGCGCATCGTTCTCGGCGCCGAAGGTCGTGCAGACGTTCGAGCCGTACGACCCGACCGACCTGAGCTCGGGCACGGTGGTCGGCGATTGCGGTGACGCCGCCTCCGCCTGCGATTCGGGCTACACGTTCATGCGGGGCGGCACCCAGGTGCGCTCGACGGCCGATCAGCAGGACAAGGCACACGACTACGTCTACGTCCTCTACGACCCGTCGATCCCCGGCACGGAGGTGCCGAGCGGTACCACGTATGGTTCGGTCGTCTCCGAAGATCTGCCGACCACCTCTCACCAGGACGTCGGCAGCCAGTCTGGCATCTACTTCTTCCGGCTAGACGGCGCGACCGGCGCGCACACAACGCCGGTACTGATCGATCCGCAGACAACCGGCCTGCAGCGCTTCCCGGACATCTCGGTGGACGCGGGCATCATGCACGCGCTCTGGTGGGACAGCCGCAACGATTCCTGCTACAGCCCGGCGCGGCCGATCGGGAACTGCGCGAACAAGAGCACGGTTGCGTCGCTCGACGCGTTCGGCGCGTCGGGCTCGGCGGCCACGCTGGTCTGGTCGCCGTCGACGCGGCTGAGCACGGTCACGAGCAATCCGAACTGGGAGCAGTTCGGCGGCCGGACGTCCCCGTTCGGTGGCGACTATCTCTACATCAGTTCGGTCGGGACGTTCTCGTACGGCGTCTGGACCGATTGGCGGAACGTGGTCGCCGGTCCGGATCCGCGTGAGGGCGGCGACAGCGACGCGGACAGCGCCGACGTCCACCAATGTCGCACGCAGAATCCCGACGGGAGCTTCACGCGAGACACGTGTCCGTACGAGGGCGGGCTCGACCAGAACATCTACGGCAGCACGACCCCGTAACTGACGATACGAGCGGAGTGGCGGCGGGCAGGCGCCTCCGCCACTCCATTTAGCGGCATCGACATCGTAAACATAACGCCGGACGAGCCGTCGGCTGCACCGTCTGGGTTAGGCCTTTCGGAAAGGGGAGATAAATGTGCATTCATAGTTTTCTGTTCATTTCCGTCGCCTCTTACACGTGGAAGGCGTTTTCGGACAATTTCGGACACTCGGACTGCGTAATTCTGCGCGAATCTGCAATGCGCCGATTTTGAGTGTATGCAGTTAACGCGTTGATTCGTGCGGATTTGAGCGGGAATTGCCCAATCTTACGAAGTCGCTAAAGCGGTTTCGAATCCCGTTAGGGTCGCCTCCCTGGTAGAACCGCACGAAGCGCCAGATGCATAACATCATTGCATAACAAGTTCGCCGATTTCCTTCTTTGTTTAGTTTTGTTTGCCAACGTCGCAAAACAGCAATTCCGCCCGATATGTGCGGCTTTTTCTCTGTGACACTTGTGATGGGTGATGGCGCGGGCGAATGCGACGGACGTGTCTTGTGGATGGACGATCGTTGGCAGAATGAGAAGGAGCGACGTGGCGGAAAGGGCAAGGCGTGCAGGGTGAAAATCGCTAAGACCACATTAGGATAACCGTACGCATTGAAAATTGATGCGCACGAATCAAAATTAGTGCAAACATCTAAAGAGCAGAAGTTTCATCACAGCGTCTATGTGGTCCTGCTTGACAATGAGGTTGCTAAGCACCCATCGATTTTACGCGTCAATCCAAAGCGTGATGCATTTAAGCCGTGTGTGTATGTCGGAATGACCGGATTACCCGTCAATCACCGATTCGAAAATCACAAGAACGGCTACAAATCAGCCTGGGTTGTTAGGAGATACGGGCTTCGATTAATGCCAGAGCTTTATGAACATCTAAATCCAATGCCGTTTGAGGCAGCGGCCCAGATGGAGATCGAATTGGCTGAAGATTTGAGAGCTGACGGATACACGGTTGCTGGAGGGAAATAATGATTTTTATTCTATGCACGTGTACGAAGTGCGACCGCGCAGCGATAAGCGTGGCTTTGATCTAATCTCCGATGAGTTGCCATTCGGTCGGCTGTGGTACGCCGAGCTAAACGTAATTAGCAACGTAATCGGCTCCGCGAAATTTTTCCGGCGTTCACATGATGCCGTGATTCGCGTTTATGATGACGCTGGCAACGTGATTGAGATGACGAGCACGCGGGCGATTTCAAAGCGTGGTGAGTTGACTTTTTTCATCGAGCAGTTTCGGATTGCCCAACCCCCGGAATTAGACAAAAAAAGTTCGCCGCCTTTAATTACGAACGTTCGTCTAATCGTAGTTAGGTCTTACGCATGCCGTGTATCCTTAAAGCGATCGTCGGTTGGGTAATCAAGGCTCGATCGAGTGAATCCGGACCAGGGTTGAACGCGTGCCGATCCTCGTCCAGCACGCAAGTCGCCAGCGCGGCCCAAGCGTCCGGGTAGTTGGGCTCGACTTCGACCGCGCGCTCGAGCGCGGTTCGCGCGACGAGGTGATCCTCGGCGCTGACGCGCTGCTGATACAGAAAGAACCGCAGGACCGCTTCGTACGGTGTGAGCGTCTCCGCCAGCTTGGGTTGTCGAGCGTCCAGTTTTTCTCCGAGGGCCGTGGATTTCTGCAGGTGTGACGAGGCTGATTATCAGAGGATTCGCCAGCAAATGCGCAAGCTAGCTCCACTAGTCGGGAAGTAGAGTGCAAGTCGATCGGCGTGCTCTGCCCGAAAAATCGAGATGCGGAGAACGCACAAACTATGAATTCCGTTGCGGTCTTGGTGGTAACGGCTTGAAAATAGTCGGTTCAGGGGTTCGTTTATGCTAGTTGTTTGAAAATCGATGCACGATAGCTTTTACCAATCCGACCTCGATCAGCCGCACCCAAGCCGGGCGCGGGCCATCATCAAGGCGCATCCGGAAGTTCGACAATTGATGGTACGAAATCCTTATACCGCTCTGCTCGCGCTTTCGACCGTGGTTTTGCAAACGTCGATTGCGTTTTTGATGGGGAAACTCGGGTTCCATTACTGGTGGATCAGTTTGCTCGTCGCTTACGGTGTGGGCGCGTTCGTGAACCATGCCAACTACGTGATCATTCACGATGCAACCCATAATCTGATTTTGCGGAGCAAAAGCTGGAACAAAATGATCGGGATTCTGGCCGATCTTCCAAATCTGACGCCCGGCGCGATGGGTTTCCGGGTTTATCATTTGAAGCACCATTCGCATCAAGGCGATTACGAATACGACGCTGATCTGGCCAATCATTGGGAGGCGCGATTGGTTGGCAACAAGTGGTATCGCAAGGCGCTTTGGTTGATGCTCTTTCCTTTTTTCCAGCTGACTCGCCCACCGCGATTGAAAGCGATTACGATGTGGGACAGATGGTTTTTTGTGAATTTCGCGTGTGTGGCGGGTTATGACGCGGCGATTGTTTATTTCTGCGGCTGGCCCGGACTGCTTTATCTCGCGTTTTCGTTTTTCTTCTCGCTCGGACTACACCCGGTGGGTGCGCGTTGGATCCAGGAACATTACACTTACGAGTTTGACCAGGAGACGACCAGTTATTACGGACCGATCAACCGTGTCGCCCTCAACATGGGTTACCACAACGAGCATCATGATCTGCCTTCGATCCCGTGGAACAATCTCCCCAAGCTGCGCGCGATAGCGCCGGAGTTTTACGATGCTTTAAAATATCACTCGTCCTGGAGCCGGTTGCTTTTTCAATTCATTTTCGACAAACGCTACACTTTGTTTTCGCGAATCGAGCGCATGAAACAAGGTGAAGGAATCGGATCGCCCGGCCCAGGGGTGATTGTCGATCCAATAAGCGGCGTTGATCTTAGCGCCAGGCCGATTAATTTTTAATCATGGGGCAACCGCATTACATCTCGAACAAGAACGAGACCGTTCGAATGTTCAAAAGCGATTTCATGGAGTTTTTGTCGCATGTGCACCCGGCCACGCCTTTGGTGCTCTACCTGCCGGTCGTCGGTTACATGCTTTATGCCGCGGTTTGGCAAAGCCGATTGTCGATCTTGGCAGTGGTGGGCTTGTTCCTGCTCGGCGTGTTGGTCTGGACTCTTCTTGAATACATCATCCACCGGTATGTTTTTCATTATGAACCGAAGAGCCGTTTGGGAAAACAATTTCACTTCATCGTCCACGGCGTTCATCATGAT
>CATPAT010000075.1 GCA_955652155.1 uncultured Chthoniobacterales bacterium
GCTTCAGACGTTGAAGGAAATCGTACGCGGAACGGAGCAGTTCCGTGTCGCCGAAACAGAAGGGAAGTTGGTGCGTTTGCCTACGGGGGACGGTGGCGCGCTCGTTTTTCGAACTGGCCCTGAAGCTCCAGTGCTGTGCGCAATGGAAATTGCTAAGGCGCTAAAGAAGCATCCCGAACTTCGAGTCCGCATGGGCATTCACAGTGGTCCGGTCAACGAGGTCAGCGACTTGAACGAACAAGCCAACATCGCCGGCGCGGGCATCAACATCGCGCAGCGGGTGATGGATTGCGGCGACACAGGACACATTCTCCTCTCACGACATGTTGCCGAAGACTTGGAACATTACGGGCATTGGCAGCTGCTCCTGCACGACCTTGGCGAATGCGAAGTGAAACACGGCGCCCGTATCGGCGTCGTTAATCTCCACAACAACGAAGTCGGCAATCCGAAAGCGCCAAAGAAATTGCGGGCCGTCCAGCAACGCCGCGCGCGGACGCGATGGGCTGCAGTCGTGACCGCCCTGATATTGTTGAGCGCGATCGTGGCCGCTTTTGTCATCGTTTCAAAGAAATCGGCAACATCGACATCGGCCGTTCCGGAAAAGAGCATCGCCGTGCTTCCCTTTGAAAATCTCAGCGACGACAAGGCCAATGCCTACTTTGCCGACGGCATTCAGGACGAAATCCTAACGAAGCTGGCGAGCATCGCCGATCTAAAGGTGATCTCGCGCACTTCAACCGCGAAGTACAAGAGCAAGCCGGAAGATCTGAAAACCGTCTCGCAACAGCTCGGCGTCGCCAACGTGGTGGAAGGGACTGTGCAACGGGCTGCCGACAAAGTCCGCGTGAACGTGCAGCTCATTGATGCGCGCGCGGATTCACATCTTTGGGCAAAAAGCTACGACCGCGACATCAAGGATGTGTTCGCGGTTGAAAGTGAAGTCTCGCAAGAGATCGCCGATGCGTTGCAGGCCAAGCTTTCACCTAACGAGGCCAACAATCTGACCGCCGCGCCGACAAAAGATCCTGAAGCTTACGACTTATTCCTCCGAGGCGAGTCCGAGCAACGCGAAGCGAAGAGTTCGCGTAAGCCTGAGGCATTTGACCGGGCAGCTGACTGGTACCGCCAGGCCATCGTTCGCGATCCGAATTTCTCTCTGGCCATGGCACGTCTGGCCTACAGTCAGATGTCGCGCCATTGGTGGATCCACTCGTTAACTGACAATGAACTGCCCGAGGTCAAGGAGACAGCAGAGCACGCACTAAGGCTGGCCCCGAATTTAGCCGAGGGACACATCGCACTTGGTTTTGTCTTCTACTGGGGCTACCGGCAATATGACGAAGCACTAGGCGAGTTCCAGCGAGCGGTTGAACTACAACCAAATAACGCCCGGGCGTTATCATCCTCGGCAACTATTCATCGCCGCCAGAGCCGGTGGAAGCGTAGCGTGTCCGAATACGAGAGGGCGCAACAGTTGGATCCCCGCGATGCGCTTTACCCGGCAAGCATCGGCACAACCTATCTGCAGCTACGCATGTGGAAAGAGGCAGGTCGCGCTGCCACGCATGCTTTAGCTCTGGGCGCGCACGAATCCGGGGGAATGATCAGTCTTCTTAACAGTCGCCTGAACGGGACTGGGGACATCAAAGAGGCCAGACGCATCATGTCCACCTTCCCGAGCGAGAACCGCATTACCCCTCGAACCTGGAGCGGCGACGTCGTCGACATAATTGGTCAGCGCGCTTACCTTTCAGTAATTGAGCGAGACTTTCCTGCCGCTCTGAAAATCTGGGAGCCTGGTGTTAACGATGCCGCTGCGAAAAGTGGTCTCGGAATAGCAGCACGGCCTGCGATCCATGTGCTAGCTGGTGACACTTCAACTACACAGCCAGAAAGCGAGCAAGTGCGCGGAGTCCTCGAGTCAACATTGCGCGAGCGACCGAATGACTTTATCACCCTCACGCAGCTAAGCTGGATCTACCTCGCTCTCGGCCGCAACGCTGAAGCTCTTAGCGCCGCTGGGCGGGCAACGAGTATCCTCCCGGTAGAGAAAGACGCTCTCCTCGGCCCAGGCGTTTTGACTAACCTGGCGGAAGTCGAAGCCCATGCTGGTGAAACTGGGGCCGCGATAAAAATACTTCACCGCCTGCTATCGATTCCAGCTGGGATGGAGGTTTCAATTGCCCGGCTGAAAATCGATCCGGTCTGGGACCCGATTCGCAACGATCCCGGCTTTCAACAACTGCTAGCCGGCAAGGAACTAGTTGGGCCTAACGAGTAGTTATGTCAGCCGATTCTTCGTCGGAAATAAAATTCGAGATCGGTCACGTCTTGTTCATCGACATCGTCGGTTATTCAAAGCTTTTACTCGACGAGCAGAAGGAGCGCTTACGCCAGCTGACCGATATCGTTCTGGCTTGTCCGCAGGTAGGCGAATCGCCTAACGAACAACTCGTAAGACTGCCCACGGGCGACGGGATGGCCCTGGTCTTTCGCAATAGTTCAGAGGAGCCGGCCCGATGTGCGTTGGAAATAGCGCAAGCACTTAAAGCGCATCCGGAAGTCTTGGTGCGCATGGGAATTCACAGCGGCCCGGTAAGCGAAGTCACCGACGTGAATGGTCACAAGAACCTCGCCGGTGCCGGTATTAATATAGCGCAACGGGTGATGGATTGTGCTGATGCCGGCCACATCCTGCTTTCGCAGCGAGTAGCGGATGACCTGACGCAGTACCGGCAATGGTCCGCCCGGCTACATGATTTGGGCGAATGCGAAGTGAAGCACGGGACGCGGCTCCGGGTGTTCAATCTCCATGGTGACACGGTAGGCAACGCGCAGCTCCCTCAGAAATTCCGGCAACGCAAAGCGGCTCAAGCGGCGAAGCTCTGGAAGACGGTCATCCCATTGGTGCTCGTTATTTGTGCCGTCGCCGGTGCCCTTCTCTATTATAGATCACATCAAAGCAAAGCTCTCACGGACAAGGACCGCATCGTTCTCGCAGATTTCGCAAATACCACTGGCGATCCCGTCTTTGACGCTACCTTGAGACAAGGACTTGCATCGCAGCTCGAGCAGACACCGTTTCTTACCCTAATCTCAGATTCGATCATCGCTCACAATCTGACGCTGATGTCGAAACCCAGGGACGCGCGGCTTACCCCGGACCTCGCGCGCGAAGTTGGTCAACGGCTTGGCGCTGCCGCCACCATTGAAGGATCTATTTCCGTTCTCGGCGCGGAGTATGTCGTGTCACTCAAGGCGGTGAACTGCCGGGATGGAA
>CATPAT010000076.1 GCA_955652155.1 uncultured Chthoniobacterales bacterium
ATTCAGCGAACCGTGATCAGCGCCGGAAAATCAGTCCAAGGACAAATCCCACGCCGAGCGCGGTGAAGATTGCCTTGGTCGGATTTTCGCGAACGTACTCTTCGGCATCGTCTTGAAGCGTCCGCGCGCGCGTCCGCGCATCGCCGATCGCATGCTCGGCTTTGCCGCGAGCGTCGTTCCAAGCTTGCTCTGCTTTGCCGCGATATTCGCCGGCAATCGCGCCGGCTGCGTCCCGCAAATCCTCGGCCGCTTTGCGTGCGTGCATTTTGCTGCTCTCGAATTTGTCCTGCGCATCCGCCGGAGGGGACGCACGATGTGATTTGTTTTCTTCAGCCATGATGTTCTCCATTTAAATTTCGTTACCGGAACTATCCGCGCGCTTGCGATCTTGAGCAAATCGCACGCCGATTGTCGATCTTACACTTACTGCTCGCGGAAAATGATGCGCGCCTTGGTCAAATCGTAAGGGGAAAGCTCGACCGACACTTTGTCGCCCGGGACGATGCGGATGAAATGCTTGCGCATTTTGCCGGAAATATGCGCGAGCACGTTGCGCTGACCCGCGAGATCGACCCGGAACATCGTTCCAGGCAAAACCTGGGTCACCGTGCCTTCCATCACGATCTGTTCTTCCTTCGGCATGGCGCCGGAATATATTCGCGCCGCAGTCCGGCTCAAGGTGGATCGGCTTCTCCGAAGACGATGCCAAACATATGCGGCATCGCCGCCATTCTTACCAACGCGTTTCGGTGAACGCGTTCCACCTCGTGGTTCTTAATGCACATCTTCGAGTGAAACGCCCGGCAGATACTCGCCAAGTTCCTGGCGTTTCCACCAGGCGCCAGTTTGTCGATGCTCCTGCGCGCTCGTGAAACGGTAGCGGTAAAGCGTCGCGCGAACATACCGGGGCGGACTTTGTGGAAACGGATTCCGCTCGAGCAGCGCCGCGACTTTCGGCTTGCCGTCCAATAAAGAAATTACGGTCTGAACAAACCACGGATTCTGTCGGTAAGACCCGAGCGCAGCGAACCACATTTGCCAATCGAGACGCGGTTGATGCGGCGCACACCAGCCCGGCGCCCGCATCACGTCGCCCGGTTTCCATTTGAACTCGTACGGCTTCCAATCGATTCCGTCGGCGCTGCCCTCAATCACAATCTCGCGCCGATCTTTCGTCATCACGCGGAAAAGACCGTAGCCGTTTACGATTCGAAACGCCTCCACTCGCGCATAAATCCGGCCGAGCATTGGCGACCATTCCGCTTCCGGCTTGAACGCCCCGTAAATCAGCCGCGCATTAAGCGGTAAGGTGAGAACAATGACAATCGACGCAGCGTAAATCGACAATCGGTCTGGTAGAGACAGCTCGCTGCGCTGTCCGCGGACCATCCGAGCCGGACTGGCGTTGCCGCGCGGCGTCCCTACCACTGCGTCATCGATCAACAACAAACAAAGCGCGATCGTGACCAGGTTGAAAAAGCAATAATTCCCCGTCGCCGCAATCGTGATCTGCAGAAAAACGAGAAGCCCACATGCAAGCAACCGCAATCGCCGCGGCGCCCAAATGAAAAATGGAACGATAATTTCGACGACAAGACAGAACGCGACCGAAAATTTCTTGAACCATTCAGGGCTTTGATCGGTCCACCAACCGATCACGGTCGGTAACGGTTGCGACCAGTAATGGTAATCGAGCGCGCTGAGGTCCCACCACGAATCGTCGCCGCTGGTCAGCTTCACTACCCCTGACATGATCATGAGTTTGAAAAGCAGCAGCTTGAGGAGAAAAAGCGCGGCGCGTGAAATCGGCGGATCACTTCCTCGTTTCGGCCAAAGTCGCCAAGGCGCGAGAAAGATCGACAAGAAGCCGGTCTCGAGGAGGAGAATGTCCCACTGAAAGCTGAGAAATGTTTGGCCAGCGATTGCGAGCGACAGATATAAAACAACAAGCCCGACCAGTGACAGTGCGGGCGCGATGCGAAAAATCAGAAGCAGCGAGAACACAACTCCGCCGCCACAGAGAAAATGGAGAAACGCGTCGCTCGAATTGAGCCAACACAGGGTCGGCAAGATCGACAATGCGCGGCCGCCGAGTTGCGCGCGGGCGGCGGGAAGAAATTCGCTGGCCGGTATGATTCCGGTGGACCCAATAAGTCCGTCGATCTGCACCCAGAGCGAAACGAACGCGATCAGAAAAATCAAACCAACCGCACGAAGAAACCAGCGTTGTGCGGCAAAATAAGCCGGCGGGCGAACGTCATTGCCCCAGAGAAGTCGCGTGATCGCCGAAGCGAACCGGCGATTAAAAGCGATGACCCTGTAAAAGCTTTCCGAAACGGCCGCAAAACCCGGAACATGATCGTAACTCCAGGCCAGCCACTTTTTCGAAGATCGACATCGTAGCGATCGAAAGACGGCTTCAGCTCCGAAAAAGACACTGCCATCCGTCTCGATATAAATCACCGAGCGCTCAAATTGTTCGCGCGGAATTTCTGAAAATCGTTCGGCGCTTTCCTGGGATGTTGCGTAATCGACCGCGTCGCGCGTGATCTCACGCCAGCGCTCGATCCATCGCCGGCAGAAATGGCATTCGCCGTCCCAGATAATGAGCGGCTTCGTCGACGGGTTGGGGACGCGCAAATGTTCGCTTCGCTTCACAAACGCCCAACGTTCAACGTTCAACGTTCAACGTTCAATTCAGAACTGTAGGGGAAGCCGTTGGCTTCCCACCACGGGACGACAGCGTCGTCCGCTACAAACGGAACTCTGCCCAAATCGGCGCGTGATCGGAAGGATCTTTGCCTTGGCGCATCTCGCGATCGACTCCCGACGCCGTACATTTTCGAGCGAGTCCTTCGCTCGCCAATACCGCATCGATCCGCAGCCCGCGATTTTTCGGAAACGCAAGCATCCGATAATCCCACCAGGTAAAAACGCCCGGTTCCTGCGAATGAAGTCGCAGAGTGTCGCGCAAACCGATTCCGCAAAGTTGCTGAAAAGCGGCGCGCTCACCGTCCGAGCACATGATCGCGCCGCGCCAAAGCGGTGGATCGTGAACATCGACATTTTCCGGCGCGACATTGAAATCGCCGCAGACGACCAGATCGACATCTTTCTCTTTGATCAGGCAATCGCGCAATCGCACGTACCATTCCAATTTATATTTGTAAGCCGGCGAGCCAACGGCCTGGCCGTTCGGCGCGTAAACAGAGTAGACGCGCAAATTTCCAATCGTCGCCGAAATTACGCGAGCCTGCGGATCGACAACTTCATCGCAAAGCGACGCGCGAACTTCGGTCAATTTGTTTTTCGAAAGGATCGCAACGCCGTTGTAAGACTTTTCTCCGTGGTAGGCGGAATCGTAACCGGCTGCTTGCAGCGCCAACGCCGGAAATTGTTCGTCGGTGCATTTGGTCTCCTGCAAACAAACAATGTCCGGTCTCGTATTTTCCAGCCACGCAAACAATCGGTCCTGGCGTTTGCGCAGTGAATTGATGTTCCAGGAGACGATCTTCACTACAATTCCAATTCCACGCCCGGGGTCGGCACGATGATTTCTGAATTGGGCAAGCCGAGAGTGAGCCGCGCCCGCACCCACTCGAGCGCGGGCGGATCGCCGTGGACGAGCACAACTTTTTTCGGCGCGAGCCGCGCCGCGAATCCAATGAGCGACTCGCGCGAAGCGTGCGCGCTGAATTGGAACTGTTCGATGTGACAGCGCACATGCTGAGGCGCTTTACCTGGGTCAAGTGTGACCTGTTTGTTGGGCAGCGCGTTTCGCAAAATCCCGGCGGGTGATTCCGGATCGGCGTAACCGACGAAGAAAACGGAATGTCGTGGCTGGTCGACAATTCGCTGCGCAAAAGTGTTGGACAAGGTTTTGGGGGTCATCATTCCGCTGGAGAGGGCATAAACGCGTCCGGCTCGGGCTTGCGCCTCATGAATGGTCTCGGCGTTCAAAACGAACGGCCGCAATTCATCGAGCAATTGCAAACGTGGCAACTGGCGCCGGCCCATCCGCGCACGCCGATCGTAAATGTCGCTGATTTTTGAGCTGAGTCCGCCGATGTAGATCGGGAAATCGAGAATTTTTTCGCGACGCAATTTGTAAAGCATCGCCAGCACTTCCTGCGTTTTTCCGAGCGCGAAAACAGGAATCAGCACACAGCCGCCCCGCGCGAACGCGTTCTCGATTGCGTGGCCGAGCCGTTGTTCTTCGCCTGCGCGCGACCACGTTGCCGGCACCGGCGTGTCGCCGCGGGTGCATTCCATAATGAGGATGTCGACCTTCTCCTCGGGAAAAACCGCCGCCTGCGCGATCGTTTGATCGTCAAAATTTACGTCGCCGGTATAAAACAAAGTGCGTCCTTCAGCGCGAAGGAGAATTCCAGTTGAACCGAGAACGTGTCCGGCGTCGAAAAATTCGAATGTAACTGCGTCAGCGTCCGCATTCGGTGCTCGTTCACCCGAAAGTGTGTAGGACTGCCGGAGCGCGCACGATTGCCAACGGCCAGCGGCGCGATCAGTTTCACGATGAGTGAAGAGCGGATATAAGGTCGTGCCTGACCCTTCGCGTTGCCGCGTCATCACGTTGACTGAGTTGTGTAGCAAGACGCTACCGATTTCAGCCGTCGGCTCGGTCATGAAGACCCGCGCCTGTGGTTGCCGGCGCATCAAAACCGGCAGTGTTCCGATGTGATCTTGGTGTGAGTGCGAAACAATAATCGCGTCGAGCCGGCGCTCCCCGAGCGCTTTCCAATTCGGCAGCGCTTCTTCTCCCTCGAATTTCGGGTGCATTCCCGAGTCGAGGACGAGGCGGCGGTCGCCGACCTCTAGATAGTACGAATTGGCGCCAATTTCAGTCCGGCGCGTCAGATTGATGAATTTCAAAGACCCCTGTCCTCCTACTCGTCGATTTCATGTAACCAGAAGATTGGGCAACCGGTCTAGAGAAAGAGAAGGGAAGACGCAAGGCATGAACGCGCAACTGTTGTCTGAGAACCTGGTTTCATGAATATGCTGACGCCGTTACCCACCGCGAAATGGACCGAAGCAACGGCGGCGCATCTCCTTAACCGCGCCGGTTTCGGCGGCACCCCGACAGAAATCGAAGCCGTCCGAAAAAAGGGGCTCGCCGCTGCGGCGCGCGATCTCATGGACGTCAAAAGCGATGCGGCAAACGTGTCGCCGCTGCCCTGGGCGCACCCGAGAAACATTCAAGCGCAACGAATGGAAATTAAAGCCGCGAAAGATCGCGGCGAAGATTTTCAAGCTAGAGCGCGCCAGGTCCGGATGATGGAGGGCGATGAGATGCTCGATCTTCGCCGCTGGTGGCTCGAGCGGATGATGATCGGCCCAGCGCCGTTGCTGGAAAAGATGACACTCTTCTGGCACGGACATTTCGCAACCAGCGCGCAAAAAGTCCAAGATGCTTACTGGATGTGGCTCCAGAACGACACGCTTCGACGCAATGCCTTTGGAAATTTCGGCGCGCTGGTAAGGAAAATCTCCCGTGATCCCGCGATGATGATCTACCTCGATTTGCAACAGAGCCGAAAGGAGCACCCCAACGAAAATTGGGCGCGTGAACTGATGGAGTTGTTCACGGTTGGCATTGGAAATTACACCGAGCAGGACATTCGCGAATCGGCGCGCGCGTTCACCGGTTACCGGATCGATATGACGACGCAGCAATTTCGGTTCGCGCCGCTCCAACAGGACCACGGGACGAAAACGTTCATGGGCAAGTCAGGAAATTTGAACGGCGACGACATCATCGACATTCTCATCAGTAAGCCTGCTTGCGCACAATTCATTGGACGCAAACTCTGGCGTTTCTTTGTCGAAGACGATCCGCGTCCGGAAACGGTAAATGCGATCGCGGAACGGCTGCGCGCGCACAATTTCGAAATACGCCCCGTGCTCCGGGAAATTTTTACATCCGCTGAATTTTATTCCGAACGCGTCATCGGAAGCCAAATCAAAAGCCCGGTGCAATACATCGTTCAAACTTCGAAGCTGCTCGACACGCCGCCGCCGGCGGCAGTCGCCGCCCAGAACGCGATGCGACAGATGGGACAGATTCTTTTTGCGCCGCCCAACGTCAAAGGCTGGGATGGTGGTAAAGAATGGATCAGCACCTCAACATTGTTATTCCGTTATAACTTTGCGAATTATTTGATCAACGGCGACGCAATCTTGCCGCCGAATCCTCAACAACGGCGACAAGGCGCAGATGTTGGCTTCGGTCGCGCGGCGCAACTGACTGAGCAAATTCATCGCGACCCGATCGATATTGGCAAACTTGTGCCGGCCGATGTTCGTAGTAAACCGCGCGAGGTTGTCGATCTTCTCGCTACAAGATTCTTTCAGACGCGGCCCGCTGAAAAAGAGGTCGAAACGTTCGTAAAGTTTCTAGAAACGCGCGGCGCGGATACAACGGATGCAACGTTGCGCGAGCTCATCCACTTGATGATGAGCACTCCGCAATTTCAACTTGCCTAACGATCATGAAACCGACTCTGCAAACACGTAGAAAATTTTTGCGAACATCGATGCTTGGTGCGGCTGCGACTTGGACGCTGCCTGTTTTCCTCGAGAAAACTTTCTTCGCGCTCGATGCGCTGGCGGCGGACGCGCTCACCCAAACTGTTACCGGCAAGGACGGAACGATCCTTGTTGTTTTGCAGATGGCTGGCGGAAACGACGGACTCAATATGGTCGTCCCGTACGCTGATGACGCGTATCACGTTGCTCGTCCGCGACTTCACTTAGGCGCCGATCAAGTTCTGAAGATCGATAATCACATCGCGCTGAATCCGAAACTCACCGGAGTGAAATCGCTCTACGACGAGGGGCATCTGGCGATCGTGCAAGGGGTTGGTTATCCAAACCCAAACCGTTCGCATTTTCGGTCGACTGAAATCTGGCAGACAGCTTCCGACGCGGACCGCACCCTGGGCGAAGGCTGGCTCGGTCGTTACTTCGATAATTGTTGCGCTGGCGCCGAGCCGACCGTGGGCGTCGCTATCGGCGAAGAGACACCGCAAGCGTTCGCCGCGAAGAATCCGACCGGCGTCACGTTTTCGCGTCCGGAACAATTTCGATTTCAACCTTCCGAGCCCAGGCACGGCCAGCCGAGCGCAGAAGAAATGTTTTTCCGCCAGCTTAACGAAGCTGGCTCAGGCGAAGAGAGTGGCACAGTCGCATCGAACACCGGTGGATCGATCGGCACGATTTCCGGCAAGGCAAAAAACGATTTGAGTACGCTCGACTTTTTGCAACGGACAGCGCTCGATGCACAATTAAGCTCCGACAAAATTCTGGCGATCGCGCGTAAGTATAGATCGAGCGTGACGTATCCGCAGGGTCAGCTCGCCGCTAGTTTAAATATCATCGCCCGAATGATTGCCGGCGGACTGCCGACACGCGTCTATTATGCGAGCCATGGCGGCTTCGACACGCACGCCGGGCAAGTGAACACGCACGAACGTTTGATGGGAGAGTTCAACGACGCTGTCGCCGCGTTCGTGGCCGACCTTAAACAGCAGGGAAATTTCGAGCGCGTTTTGCTAATGACATTCAGCGAATTTGGCCGCCGAGTTCAGGAAAACGCCAACGGCGGGACGGACCACGGCGCGGCCGCGCCGATGTTTGTTCTCGGCGGCGCGATTAAGCCTGGATTGTTCGGCAAATATCCGAGTCTGACCGGTCTCGATCACGGCGATTTGAAATTCAACACCGACTTCCGCAGCGTTTACGGAACGGTGCTGGATCGATGGTTGAAAGCACCGAGCCAGCTTGTGCTTGGCCGGAAATTCCCGGCGCTGGCGATTGTGTAAGTTACAAAACTTCCTCAAAGATCCGCAGCCAGTTTCCGCGCAGAATTTTTTCGATGTCGCCGTCACTAAAGCCGCGCTCGATCAATTTCCGTGTGAGATTTTTGGCGTGCGAATGATTCGTCAAATCTGAAATAAAATGTGGCGTCGTTAATTTTTCGGCCATCCATTTCTTCTTGGATTCCGGCCATTGCCGATAAATGAACTCAAAAAAATCGAACCCGATCCCGACGCAATCGATTCCGATCAGGTCAGCGATGTGCTGAATATGATCGACGTAGCAATCGAGCGTCGATGTCTCTTGCTCCGGGCTGACCAAAACCGAATTAACGCCGATCACGCCGCGACGTTGGCCGATCATTTTGATCTGCTCGTCGCTGATGTTGCGCTCGACATCGTAAAATTCTCTGGCGTTCGCGTGCGAAACAATCAGCGGCTTGGTGGTGAGATCGACAATCTCCTTGAAGCCAGCCGGATTGATGTGGGCAAGATCGATAAGGACGCCGAGCCGTTCACACTCACGGACAAGATCGCGACCAAATGGTGTTAGTCCTTTCGGCGACGAGCCGCTCGCGGCAAAGATGCCGCCGTGACCCGCGGCGTTCGTGCGCGCGTGAGTCAATCCAATTGCGCGAATGCCGAGTTCATAAAACGCGCGCAACAAATCCAAATCGTCCCCGAGTGGCTCGACGCCTTCCATGGTGATGAGAAATCCGATCTTTTTGGAATCGAGAGCGCGCGCAATGTCCTCGTGCGTGCGACAAACGACACAGCGCTTTGATTGCTCCGCTTCGGTGTAAAGCCGGGCGATTTGATCAAGCGCTACCTGCAATCCCTGGTCAGGCAGATATCGATCTTCAATGTAAATGGCAGCGCTAATAATGCCCATACCACCGGCTTCGAACTCCGGCAAAAATTCCGTGGCCAGGACATTTGGTTGAGCGCGTTTTTCGTACAAATCCATCGGCAAATCGAAATGCATGTCGATGATCCCGCCGGCGTGCAGTCGATCGACACGCTGTTCGATGGAGACGTGAGACATCGTTAGCTAAGACACCAAATCCCAAGCTCCAATACCCAGGGAAATCTCAAACTCCAATCTTCAAAAAGCGATTCCGCGCGGATCCGATCCGGGCCTCGGTGATTGGGATTTCTTTGGTGCTTGGTCATTGGTGTTTGGTGCTTCGCCTAGGGCATTGGAGACGGCGCGGCGATCGCGACGGTGCGGGCGGAATGTTTTGGTTTCGGAAGAATGATTGCGAACAATACCGAGATCCAAGTCGCTCCAAGCGGCAGCCAGGCCGGGATCCAGATTGAAAAACGCGAAATAATCGTCAGGGCAACCAAGCAATAAGCCGCCGTGAACGCAATAGCGCCGATGATCAGATCGATGCGGGAGAATCGCCGGAGCGCGCCGCTCAACGCCGCCGCGAGAACGACCATTGCGCAATCGAAAATCCAACTGACCCGGCGAACAAATGACTTCGTTTGGATCGCGGCCACGGCGGCTGCGAACAAATCAGGCGTTTTGGTTTCCGGGTGCGCCAACACCAGCTGCGTTCGAATATCTTCAAGTCGAATCGCAGTCGCCGCGCCGCTTTCGTGTTGTTGGGCCGCGAGCAAAAGCTCGTTCATTGTGACATGACGCACGCGATTCACCATCCGGGGATTGATCAGGAGTGTGCCGTCGGATCGAATGGGAATTTTAGTTCCATTCGGAAGCGTGATCGCCGATCCGATGTCGATCTTTACTTCGCCTGGAGTGAGACGCATCCAAAGGAGCGCGGCTTGAAGCGCGAACGACGGAATCACTTCGCCGCGATATTGATACAATAGCGGCACGTGGAGATCATCCGCGCTTTCTCCAGGCAGATTAATAAAGCCGAGGACGGAAAGAATCCGAACATCTTCGCCGGGCTGATGCTCGATTCCGGAAAATTCCGGAAGATCGCCGCGTCGGCCGGTCACTCGGGTGAAACCGGCAATTTCAGCGACTGGCGCATCCAGATCCGGTGTTGCAGTCAATTCCGCGCCCAGCAGCAGCTTTGGAACACGCATCGCCTGATCGATAAAGATCTGCTCCTGATCTTTATTGCGCTCGCCCCATTGCAAAATCGGTTCGATCGCAATCACAGTCGGCTTGAATTCGAGAATGCCCTGCAAAAGCAAAGCCGTTTCAAGCGGTGGCGGCGGATTTTCGCGCCCGGTTTCAACGATCGTGATCGGCACCGTCCTGGCCGCCGGTTGTGAATGTCGAATCAGCCAGCGCAAAAAAATTTCCTCGGAACGCTGGAAGCGCGGCTCGCGAAGGAACAAGACCCCGAGCAACAACACCACAATGATGACCCAGATCGACGGCCGCTCCATCGAGCAGGAGTGAAAAGTGACAAGTGACCTGTGACAAGACTAAAGAAGTGATGAGTGACCAGTGACAAGTTTGGCCGGGCCAACCTCCTTTTTCATGTCGAGCGAAGTCGAGATATCTCAAGATATTTCCGGCTCAGAAATAGTAAGAGATTGACCTCGTTCGTCTCCCGACTCTCTCGCCGCTACCCTCGCGGCACAACCGTCCATGTCGCTCGTCCCACTCCCTTCATTCCTCGACTTCGCTCGGAATGACACAGAGAAAGCAGTGGATTACTTGCTCAGTTCGAGCACCCGCAGAATTGGCAACTCGGCGCGTTTGCGAATCGATTCCGGCAAAGTGAGCTCCGGTTCCATGTTGAGCAGCGCGTTATACGCTTTCTCGAGCGTATTCATTTTCATGAACCGGACGGAATGGTTGCGACGATGGTGCGCGCCCCAATTCTCGATGCAAATTGGAAACTGTAAGTGTCCGGCTCATCGGCCGTTTCGGGCGACGGCTTTCGCGGTTGATGCGCGCGCGAGGCACACAGAACAACTATTTTAGTCCGATTTCCCCAGGCCCTCCCCCTGTGGTGGCGGCACTCTAGCGAGTACGGAAATTCTTGGTAGTATCTAATTTACAGAAAAAATTGTTGACCTGCGGGAGCAGCTCCACCAGATTTCCAGGCTTTCGTCTGTTTCCAGAGACCGGCCGGTGACTGTCGATCTTATGGGAACGCTGATCGAAGGCCGCAAACCTTAACCCACAGTCTTGGCCAGGCATTCGAAAGGAAGGAAAGGCCTTCGTCGATCATCGGCGAAGCGGCCGAAATTTAAGCGGGCCAGGCGGGCTTCGGGCGGAAACGGCTCTGCGCCGCGGCTGCGGTTGAAAGGACGAACAACCATCGCGGCCTTCAAAACCGAGCGAATCAAGCGATTGGTGCGAGCCCGGAGAACGACATCGGACGCGTTGCTTAAATCGAAAACCGAAGCTGACACGGCGGCCACGCTGCAGGTTCGTCTCCGCGAGCTAATCAAACTCGCCAAGGAGCAAGGCTATCTCACCTTCGACGACCTGAATGAGGCCCTGCCGGATGGAATTACCGATCCGAACGAGCTCGACGCCATTCTGACGAGGCTCCGCAAAATGGAGATCGACGTCATTGAAGGATCCGACGTTGATCGGCATAAAGAAGTTAAAAAAAACCTCGACGAGGAGGAGGAAGAAAAACCGGAGACGAAGCTCGATATTCTCGACGACCCGGTCCGGATGTATCTCAAACAAATGGGTCAGGCGCCGCTTTTGACCCGCGAGCAGGAAGTGGAAATCTCGAAACGCATCGAGGAAGCGGAAAACATGGTGCAAAAGCACATCAACCGTTTCGGCTTCACTGCGCGTGCGCATCTCGATCCTGCCCAAAAACTTACGGAAGGGCGGGAGCGGTTCGACCGTCTCATTCTCGACAAGAAAATCGAGAGCCGTGAGCGTTACATGAAAATCCTGCCGCGATTATGCAAGCAGGTCGAAAAAATAGGCGGTATAATTACTGAGAATTACGCGAAGCTTTCGAGCACTTCTTCGAAAAAAGATAGCAAGCGCTTGAAAGCATTTCAGCGATCGCTCAATTCACTTCAGCGGCTTTACCCCAAGTTCTATTTCAAACAAAAGGTCACCGAAGAGTTCGTCCACCTGGCGGATGAACATTACCAGACGCTGTTAGCTGTTCAGAGCGAAATGGCGAAGCATCGCCGCGGTTCAGGCGCTCGTTCGCCAGTCGGAATCAAGTCTCGTGAGCTGGAAAAATCGCTTTGGCTTTCGCTGGACGAGTACGCGGAGCAATACCAGTCGTTAAAAAGCTGGCTGCGAAAAGCGCTCCGAGCCAAGACCGAGATGGTCGAAGCCAATCTGCGCCTCGTGGTCTCGATCGCGAAAAAATATACCAACCGCGGTTTGTCGCTTTTGGATCTGATCCAGGAAGGCAACATGGGGTTGATGAAAGCGGTCGAGAAATTTGAATATCGGCGCGGTTATAAATTTTCGACCTACGCCACCTGGTGGATCCGCCAGGCGATCACTCGATCCATCGCCGATCATGCGCGCACCATCCGCATTCCCGTGCATGTGATCGAGACGATCAACAAGCTGATGCGGGTGCAGAAGCAATTGGTCCAGGAATACGGCCGCGAGCCGACCCCGGAGGAAGTGGCGGAGGAAATCTTGTTGCCGGTAGATCGAGTGCGAGCGCTTTTGAAGATGCCGCAGCAACCAATTTCGCTGCAATCGCCTGTTGGCGAAAGCGAGGAGACAAATTTTGGCGACTTTATCGAAGACAAAGGCGCCGAAAACCCCTGCGACATGACGGCGATTGTGTTGCTAAAGGAAAAGATCAAGGACGTGCTTGAGACGCTGACCGAACGTGAACGCCAGGTTATTGAACAGCGCTTCGGCTTAGTCGACGGATATAGCCGGACCTTGGAAGAAGTCGGCCGCCGGTTTCGAGTTACCCGCGAGCGTATTCGTCAGATCGAGGCGAAAGCGTTGCGCAAAATGCGCCATCCTACGCGCATCCATCAGTTGGAAGGATTTTTGGAAGCGCCTGAAGCGGAAGACGCCGCCGGACGCACGGCGCGCGCAACGATCCTAGCCGGATTTGCGCCCGCGGGCGGTTCAGGTGAACCGTCCCCTGCCAACGCCGCTGTTTCGTGCTCGACATAGCCGCCCAAAAGCTTCAAACGTCGGCACCGCGGCGTTTTTAGCCACAGCGCACAGCTCAACCAACGGTAGCGAAGTCAACGCGATCGGCGCCATGGGCTACGATTGGAGCATGAACTTCAATGCAGCCAATCATCCCCGCTCGCTTACCAATCGCGTCGGTTCAATACACCAACGTCGACATTGACGGCTTTAAGGAACGAGGCTCGCTGATTCCGTTGGAGTTTCCGGGCCAAAGCGAAGATTCATTGCGCAGCACGATTGGCGGAAAACTGGCAATCTGCATCCAAACTGATCATGGCATCATGCTCCGGCCTGAAGCGCGCGCTGCCTGGCTCCATGAATACAACGACCGCGCGTATCCGATCGATGCGCGCTTTATCCTATGCGACGACTTGTTTACGGTGCGCGGTCAGAGAATCGGAGCAGACGCCGCCCAAGTTATGGCCGGCCTAACCGTCCGGTTCAACCCAATGGTGGCGCTCTTCGCCCAATACGAAGGAATCTTCGGTCGCAACAATTACGACAGCAACTCCGTCAGCGGCGGCCTGGCCCTGAGTTTTTAGGGACAGACTTACATTTTCAAGCGCTCGCGATTTTTGTCACTCGTCGCGCTCGTCTCAACCCTCACCTGACGCTTCGCGTCTTCCTCTCCCTGGCCAGGGAGAGGATTGAGGTGAGGGTCGTTCGCTCCGTTGCGCAGATTCCGCCCACAGCTTCACCACTAGCCACTGCTGCGTTAGCGGCTCAACTCGAGCATCCGCAAAATCGGCAGCTCGGCGCGTTTGCGGATCGATTCCGGCAAGGTGATCTCCGGTTCCATGTTGAGGAGCGCGTTATACGCTTTTTCGAGCGTGTTCATTTTCATGAACCGGCATTCTCCGCAAAAACAATTGTCGGTCGGGCCGGGAATGAATGTTTTGTCGGGAATTTCTTTCTTCAATCGATGCAGCATGCCCGCCTCGGTCACGATAATGATCTCGCGCGCGGGCGAGTTCTTGCAGAACGTGATCATTTTTTCGGTCGAACAAACTTCGTCCGCCAGCATTCGGACCGCGTAGGTGCATTCCGGATGCGCGACCACCGGTGCGTCGGGATATTCGTCGCGAATTCGATTGATGCTGCGCGCGGTGAACTCAACGTGCACGTAACAAGTCCCCTGCCACAAATCCATTTTGCGCCCGGTCCGCTCCATCACCCACGCGCCAAGGTTCTGATCGGGAACGAACAAAATATTTCGATCTCCGGGGGCCGCGCGCACGATCTTATCGGCGTTGCCACTCGTGCAAATGACGTCGGCCTGCGCTTTCACGCCGGCGCTGCAATTAATGTAAGCGATGACGTAGTAGTTCTTGTCGGCCTGCTTTTTCAGAAACTCGGCCAGCTTTTCCGGTGGACACGATTCCGAAAGCGAACAACCGGCTTCGAGGTCAGGCAGAATCACGCGTTTGGTCGGGTTAATGATTTTCGCCGTTTCGGCCATGAAGTGGACGCCGCAAAACAGAATCACGTCGGCGTCGGTCTTGGCCGCCTGATAACTCAGGCCCAACGAATCACCGACGAAATCGGCGACTTCCTGGAGCTCCGGCACCTGATAGTTGTGCGCGAGAATGATAGCCTTGCGCTCAGTGGCCAGCTCGCGGAGCTCTTTCGTCAGATCAAGGCCAGTCCGGCTCGGAGTGCCACTCCGCCTCGGAGGCGAATTTACAGCCGTGGCTATCATAAATTACTATCACGGAAACCGACGACTTCTCAAATGCCCCGCATTGTCATCCCGAGCCCTTCGACGAGCTCAGGGCAGGCTCCGCTGCCCTGCAAAAAAATAGCCGAAGCCCTGAGCGCAGCGCGTAAGCGCGAAGCCGAACGGGGAGGGATCTCACATTCGAAGCGCACGTCACACGATCTACTTTGCGTGATCAATCACCTTGTCTGAGATCCTTCACTTCGTTCAGGATGACAGCGCATGAGTAGCTACCGGCTCGGGTTCATCGGCGCGGGGAAACTGGCCGGCTCGGTCATTCGCGGCTTGATGCGCGCTAAATTTTGCCCGCCAGGCGAGATTATCGCGAGCGAGCCGAATGAGCAGACGTGTGCCGCGTTGCAAAAAGAATCGGGAGTTTCAGTGACCGCAGAAAACGCGGAGATCGCGGAGAAAGCTGAAGTCGTTTTTCTCGGAGTGAAGCCGGCCATGGTTTTGCCGGTTCTGCGTGAACTGAGTGCGCACCTTCAAAACAAAGTTGTGATCTCGCTCGCGGGAGGCGTTCGGATTTCGAGCATGGAGAAAAGCGCGAACGCGCGATTGATGCGGGCGCTGACCAACACCCCGTCGGCAATTTGTCGCGCGGCGACCGGAATTGCCCGCGGCAGTCGCAGCACAACCGAAGATGTCGATCTTGCGAGAAAGATTTTTGGCGCAATCGGCGTGGTCGTGGAAGTCGAAGAAAAACAGATCGACGCCGTCACGGCGTTGAGCGGAAGCGGCCCGGCTTTCGTCTACACCATGATCGAAGCTCTCGCGAAGGGTGGAACAAAAATGGGTTTGTCGGACGAGGTCGCGCTAAAACTGGCGGCCCAAACAGTTCTCGGCGCGGCTGCGCTCATGCAGGAAACCAAAATGTCGCCGGAAGAGTTAGTGAAAATGGTCGTGACGCCGGGCGGAACGACCGCCGCCGGCCTTGCCGCGATGGAAAAGCTCGGAACAAGCGAGAGCTTGATCGCCGCGGTCGAGGCCGCAACCAAACGCGGCCAGGAGATGGCGCGCGAGAATCTGTAGGTGGATCGGCCGCTCCGCGGGTGATGCTAAATAAATGCGGCTTCGCCGCCACTTTTGACATCGAGCTCGCCACGGGACGAGTCCGTCCGTCGGCGGACAAGGG
>CATPAT010000077.1 GCA_955652155.1 uncultured Chthoniobacterales bacterium
TTGGCTACGTCGTCGCCACGGCTGGAACGTGCGCGGAGGCGTTGGAACTCGCCAAACAGTTCAAGTTCGACCTTTGCATCTTGGACGTGCGGCTTCCAGATGGCAGCGGGATCCAATTGTGCCAAAAGATCCATCAGATTCAGCCCGGCGTTCCGGTGCTTTATTATTCCGCCTACGCCAGCGACGAAGAACAAGAGGCAGCCTTGTCAGTTTGCGGAGACGCCTATCTGAAGAAGCCGGTCTCGGCTGCAAAGCTGGAAGAAACGATCGCCGCCTTGCTCAAATAGCGCTGATTCGTCCAGAAGCAGCCCGAGCGCCGAAAGTGGTTCGGTTAGCGCGTCGGCGGCAAGGTTTGAGGCTTTGCGCTGGCGCGTTTTAGCAAGCCGAAGAGATCGCTGTCGGTAGAAAAGATGAGCGTCGAATCCCTGGTCAGAACTTTCCGATAGGTATCCATGCTCTTGAGGAAATTGTAAAACTCGGCGGCTTGCGCGTTCTGGGTGTAAGCGTGCGCATAAATCTCAGTCGCTTTCCCGTCAGCTTCGCCGCGGATCTGTTGTACCTGCCGATAGGCAGTGGATTGAATTTCATTCAAGTCGCGTTCTTTTTGTCCGGCAATGCGGGCTGCTTCCCCTTCGCCTTCCGAGCGAAAGCGTTGCGCAATTTGTCGACGTTCACTGATCATTCGCTGGTAAATTCGGTCGAGCACGTCCGGATTGTAATTTACTCGTTTGAGCCGGACGTCGAGAAGATCGATCCCAAACTCCGCCAGCTTACCCGCCGCCTTCAACCGAATTTCGTCTTCGATTTTCAATCGACCGTACTGAATCGGCGGGAGCACGCCGATCGTCCCCAAACCAGTCGGCACATTTTTCAAATTCTCGTCGCGTAAAGGTTTGCGATCTTTATCGGTGCGGACGATCTCGATCAGATCATGTTTGGCCACGGCGTTGCGCGTCTCGCTTCCAAGAATGTCTTCCAAACGCGACTGGGCGCTTCGTTCGTCGCGGAGCCGAACGAAAAACGTCTTGGCGTCGCTGATTCGCCAGCGGGCAAACGTATCAACGTGAATATAAGTCTTGTCCCGCGTTGGAATGGCCACCGGCAGGCCGTCCCATTCCAAAAATCGTTTATCGATCCGATTAATTTCTTGAATGATTGGAAGCTTGAAGTGCAATCCCGGCTCCGTAATTGGTTCACCGATTGGTTTGCCGAATTGTGTGATGATCACCTGTTCCGTTTGATAAACGGCGAAGAAGCACCCGAGCAAAACTCGCAGAACGACGAACGCGAGGACGATCGAGAAAACGGTGAGACAGCCGCGCGCGTTCATCTCTTCTCCAGTGCTTTATTGAGCGGCAGAATGGGCAGCAGATTTCGCATCGTGTCGTCGATGATAATTTTTTCTCCGACGCCAGGGAGAACGTCGCCCATTGTTTCGAGATAAAGCCGCGTGCGAGTGATTTCCGGCGCCTTGACATATTGTCCAAGCATCGCGTTGAACGAGGCGACGTCGCCTTCTGCTTCGTTCACGCGCTTGAAGCGATAGCCTTCGGCGCCGCGAATCGCCTGGTCGGCCTCGCCCCTCGCTCGCGGGACCGCTTGATTATAATCGCCGTTCGCGATGTTGATGGCGTTTTCCCGGTCCTGTTGCGCCTTGTTCACTTCGTTAAAGGAGGCCTGGACCTCGGCCGGAGGGTTGACGTTCTTCAGTTGGACCTGATCGACACGCACGCCAAGCGCGTAACGTTTTGCTAATTCCTGCATCCGCGCGAGCGCCGAGACCTCGATATCTTGCCGGCCGATCGTAATGACTTCGTCCACGGTGCGGTCGCCGATGACTTCGCGCATGGCCGCTTCCGATAAATCGCGCAAGGTTTGGGCGGGATTACGGACATCGAACAAATACTGTTTGGGATCGTCGATGCGGTATTGCACGACCCACTCCACGAGCGCGGCATTCAAATCGCCGGTAACCATCGACCTTTCTTCGCCGACGTCTTTGGCCGGCTGGTCGACGTTGGTATATCCAGGAGTGAAGAAGCCGAACTCGAGCTTCAGCTGCCGGCGCGTCGGCAAGACTGTGACCTCGTCGATGCCGAAGGGGAGCTTGAAGTGCAGACCTGGCTCGACCGTTTTCAAGAACTTCCCAAAACGCAGAACGACGGCTTCCGATTCCGCCTGGACCGTATAAAACGATGTCCACGTCAGGATGATCAGAAGAATGATCGCGGCGATGCTGGCGATCGTCCGCACTGGAAAGCGTGGCATTCGCGGCATCTGAAAAGTCTGAATGGCGGGCGGCTGGTTCATCGGGAACAGTTCTACTGCGTCTGTGAAAGCGTAGACGGGCCGCCTCCCCCCGGGAAAGCTGAAAGTGCGAAATCATGTGTCACGCACGCCGCGCAAACCGCGGATCAGGCAAACGGATGACTTTTGGGCCTGGCTGCGACGCTGTAGGACGAAAGCCTTTAGCTATGCCTTGCTCGATAGGTAGGAAAAATAATTATTGACTTACAAAATACATTTGACATACTTCTGGAAAATGAAGAACTCGACAAACAACGAGACGGTGTCTTTCACCGTGAAAGGGCAGGTGGTAATCCCACGAAAGATTCGCCGGGAATTTGAGATTGAAGAGGGGACGCAGGCGATCGTGCAGACGACGCCCGACGGGATTTTGCTAAAACCAATCACTGGCAAGTACATCCGTAGCTTGCGCGGCAAGTATAAGCACCTTGATCTAATGAAGGGATTGACGGAGTCACGGAAGGAAGATCGACAACGCGATTGGTGAGATGGCGACCAAGGTCCTTGATAGCTGGGCGCTCATCGCGCTGTTCAACGAAGAATCCGCGGCGGAAGACGTCGAGAAACTCTTGCACGCGGCGACAGCTGGTCGTCACACGTTGCTCATGCATGTAATCAACTGGGGCGAGATTTACTACACGACGATGCGTCGCGGCGGAGAATCTGCGGCCAAGTCAGTTGCAGCAGATATCGGTCAGATGCCCATTAATATCGTCGAATCGGCAAACTTCGAGCTCGTTCGACGAGCCGCAGCATTCAAAGCGACGAAAAAACTTTCCTACGCGGATTGTTTCGCGGCCGCGTTGGCGAAGCTACATAGGGCTGAATTCGTCACCGGCGATCCAGAATTCAAAACGATGGAGGGCGAACTAAAGATCAGTTGGCTCACATGAACGCTGAACAATTTCTCACTGGTTGAACCCAGTATCGCGCACGGTTTTGCGCTTTGATTTCCTTTGATCCGTTCGTTAGGGCTTAATGGTCACTCCGGGCCCGCGGCGAACTGGTCCTGGTCTTAGTCGGCGAATGCGAGCGTGAACGCGATCCGAACCAATTCAGAAAGGCGCAACATTCAATCTCGGTCCGAGCAAATGCTAAGCGCTAGTTTGATTAGGGAGAATGAGAAATCGGGGATTGCCAGCCGTGGCTTGGTCTTTGATCGCGGCGTCGTTGCGCGACTTTGGCTACGTCGTCGCCACGGCTGGAACGTGCGCGGAGGCGTTGGAACTCGCCAAACAGTTCAAGTTCGACCTTTGCATCTTGGACGTGCGGCTTCCAGATGGCAGCGGGATCCAATTGTGCCAAA
>CATPAT010000078.1 GCA_955652155.1 uncultured Chthoniobacterales bacterium
ATCGGCGCGGTTCTGGTTTACGGCGATAAGAATCACGGCCACGTCGAGATCCGAACAAAAGATGGGTTCGTCAGCGATTACCATAGCAAATATCGCTGCTTTTATCCGCTCATTGCCGTTTACGGAAAATTCGGATCCTGAATCATTGATCCGAATTCGAATCGACCGAATGAAAGCGGTAACCGATACCCGATTCGGTCTTAATTAAACGCGGGTTGGCTGGATCGACCTCGATCTTCTGACGCAAGTGCGTGACATAAACGCGCAAATACTGTCGATGTTCTTCTGATTTCGGGCCCCAGATTTCGCGCAAAATGTAGCGATGAGTGAGAACTCGGCCCGGATGCCTAACAAACAGCCGAAGAAGCACGTACTCGGTGGCGGTGAGTTTCACTTCGTGGCCGGCGCGAGTGACAACGCGTGCCGTAAGATCGACAATCAAGTCGCTGCTTTTGAAAATAGAAACTTCTTCTTCCGGCCGCGTTTTGCGTTGAGCGGCGCGCAGGCGCGCAAGCAGCTCCGGCGTGCTGAAGGGTTTGGTAACGTAATCCTCCGCACCGGCATCGAGCGCGGCAATTTTGCCCGCTTCATCGTCCCGCACGGAAAGAACGAGCACAGGCGCTTCGCTCCATTCGCGTAGCCGTTTCAAGACTTCGAGACCGTCCATGTCTGGCAAACCGAGGTCGAGAAGGATGACGACAGGCTTGCGGTTGGCGATTTCAACTAAACCGTCATGTCCATTGTCCGCTTCGTGCACTTGATAGTTCTCGGCTTCGAGCGCGACCCGCAGAAGCCGACGGATCTGGACTTCGTCGTCGATGATAACGGCGACTGGCTTCATGCCGTCGCTGCTTCCGAGGGCAATCGCATAGCCTCGCCGATGGGAAGCCGAATCGAGAAACGCGCACCGCCGTTCTCCTGATTTTGCGCGACGATCTGGCCGCCGTGCGCTTCAACCAATTGGCGTGCGATGGAAAGACCAAGGCCGAGCCCGCCGGGACGAGTTCTCGGACCGCGATAAAACTTCTCGAACACTTTATTTTCTTCACCAGGCGCAAGGCCGGGGCCATGGTCAGCTACGGAGATGACGAGCATGGAATCATCGCGTGCCGCGCTCACTTCGACCGGCTGATCACTCTTGCCGTGGGCGACGGCGTTCGAAAGTAGCGAGCCCAGCGCTTGTTCGATCAAGCGCGAATCCACCGAGATCGGCGGAAAGTTTTTGGCGATATTGATTCGCACCTCGGCATCTTTCAATCCCGATGCTGCGATGGCTTCGCGTACAAGCTCGGCCGGATCGCACCATTCCCGCATGGGCTGGAGAAGACCGGACTCCAAACGTGTGGCGTCGAGCAAATGATCCACTGTGCGGGTGAGACGCCGCGCGGCTTGTTGCAACTCGGAGCAGTCCGGCTCCGGCTGCTGCAGAGCCGCCGTCATGGCCGCAAGCGGCGTTTTCAATTCGTGCGAAACGGAATCGAAAAGCGTTTTCTGAAGTTTTTGCGATTGACGGGCGATCTGCGCTTCGCGGCTTTCTTCCAAGGCGCGTTCTTTATTCACGAAGAGTGCGAGCTGGGCGGCGAAAGCGTCGAGCAATTCGCGCTGCTCGATCGTTGGTGGACTGGCGAGCCGAATAGTGAGTACGCCTTCGGCGCGGTCGCCGGTAACGAGTGGGACATGCAACGCATCGGCGTCCGGAAGTGTGTCTGTCGATCTTCCGGCGCTTTGCTTCTTCTGAAACGCCCACACTGCGACGCTTTCGTCTTTGCTCGAAGGAATGAACGTGCTCGCCCTGTGGCGCGACAAACCGCCTTCATCGCACAACCAAACCGCAGCATCGGCGAGGAAAGAACTTTTGATCAACGCGAGAACCTTTGGGAGCGCTTCGTCAAGATCGCGGCTGGCGGCAAGCGCCCGCGTCAAACGATACAAAGAGGTGGCGCGTTCTTCACGGCGGCGCTCCGATTGTTCGCGCTCGCGGAGTTGACTGGCAAGATGTCCGATCACGATCGCGATCACGAAGTAGGCGCCGAACATCAAGAAGTCCTGAAGCTGACTGATGTAAAAGGTGAAGCGCGGCGGAATGAAAAGAAAGTCCCAGAGAACCGCGCTGAGCGCGGCGAGAAACAGCGTCGGCCAACGGCGCAGACGAGTAGCTGCCAGAACAACTGCGAGCAAATAAAAGAGCGCGACCGCCCAATAGCCAGTGAAATCGAAGATCGACAATGACAATCCGGTAACTGCGGCGGCAATGACGAGGGCGACGCCGAAATCGCGCCAGGGGGCGCGGGCCAGACGTTCCTCGATTGGTTCGCGACGCGGCGGCGCCGACTCGTCGGCGGGAATCATGTGGATATCGATGTTGCCGCTGTGGCGCATAAGCCAGCGCAACGGATCGCGTTTCCAAAAACCAAGCCAGCGCGTGCCGAGCGGCTTGCCGATCACGATTTGGGTAACGTTGTGTTGTTGCGCGATGCGGAGCAGCGCCTCGCCCACATCGGTACCCGGTGTGGAAATGACTTCAGCCCCGAGCTGGCGCGCGAGCGCGAGATAACGATTCAATCGCGTTTGTTCTTCCTGCGAAAGGCCGCGCGATCGTTCGATGTTCGCGACGATCCATGACGCTTCCATCGAGGCCGCCAGCCGGCGCGTGTAACGAATCAGTCTTTCCGAATAGGGGCTCGCGCTTACCGCGACGAGCAGGCGATCGCCACTCTTCCAAGGCCCCACGATTTTTTCCTCGGACATGATGTCGCGCAAATCGCGGTCGACATGTTCGGCGACAAGGCGCAGCGCCATTTCGCGCAAGGCGGTAAGATTGCTTTCCTTGAAGAAATTCTTCGCCGCCCAGTCCGCTTTTTCGCCGAGGTAAACTTTTCCTTCGGCCAGGCGCAAACGGAGTTGTTCCGGTGTTAGATCGACAAGCGCGATCTCGTCCGCAAGATCGAGAACGGAATCGGGCACAGTTTCGTGAACAGAGACGCCGCTGATTTGACGGACGGTGTCGCTGCGACTCGCGACATGTTGAACGTTCAACGTGGTGTAGACATCGATGCCCGCTTCAAGCAGCTCGAGCACGTCCTGATAACGTTTGGGGTGGCGCGAGCCCGGCGCGTTTGTGTGCGCGAGCTCGTCGACAACGGCCAGGCCCGGATGCCACGTCAGGATTGCGTCGAGATCCATCTCGTTCAGCGTCGTTCCACGATATTCGAGCTGCGAACGCGGCATGATGGGCATGCCCTCGGTCAGCGCTTCGGTTTCCTTGCGCCCGTGCGTTTCGACAACACCGATCACAACCTCAGTGCCTTGTAGCAGCTTTTGTTGGGCAGCTTGCAACATCGCGTAGGTCTTACCGACGCCCGGCGACATCCCGAAAAAAATCTTGAGCTTGCCGCGCGCAGCAGCGGTTTCGTCGCGCTTCACGCGCGCGAGAATCTCATCCGGGTTTGGCCGCTCCGCCTCGCTCATGCGCCGAACCTACGCCTCGGCGAGCTTTCGTTCAAAAGTGATAGATCACGTCGGTGATGAAGGCGAACTGGCTCTTATCTGCCCCGTTGTTGTAAGCAGGCACGTCGTAGGAATGATCGAAACGCAGCTCCGGACGAATGGTGATGAGTTTATCCGGCCAATAAGTGACGCCGATTGCGTGCTCGGAATATGGCGTGGCAAATCCGGTGCGGGCGCCCACCCTGTCCTTAAAGTATTCATTGCGCACGGTGAAGAAGGAGTTTCGTGCGATCCGGAACATGGTGTAGTTCACGACCGCCAACTCCGACGCATAACCGCTTCGCACCGGGAACGAGCCGCTCTGGAACGGCACCTCTTTGGTTGGATGGTTGATGGCGTCGTACTCGAACATGTACCAAGCCTCGGTCGCGGAATAAATTTTGTCGTTGAACTTATGCGTCCAGGTTCCAACGAACTGTTGCATGTTGTTATAGCCCCACTGCCCGTCGTTAATCACATTATCGCCCGCATAAATCGAATCCATCTGGTTAGGCGCCGTCCATTGCACCATCACCGTGCCGGTCGGCTGACGGCCGGGATCTTTCTGCCAAATCGCAACGTCGGTGCCGTCGGAGATGCCAGCCTGAATTGTCCATTGATCGTTGATCATCGTGGTAGTGAAGATTCCCTCCTGACAGTAAGGATCGAAACCGTAGAGGAGCGAGTGACTCGCCATCAGATTGTTTGGAGCCAACTGCGCTTCGATGTCCGGCTCGGAAATGATTCGGCCGATGCGGATGTTCATCCCTTGGAATACGTACGGGATGTAGAGATCAAAATAGACCATCGGCATATCGAAGCCGTAGTAACTGTTGTGCTGCAACAATTGCTCGCTGAACCATCCGCGGGAAAAGGTAAAACGATAGTCGAGACCGTAGAGCATCGAGTATCGAAAACCCCAATCGATGTGATCAGTTTGGTTTTCATCGGGCAGCCGCTCGACGTAGAGCACGATCTGGTTTAATTCCATCCGGTTCGGCCGGATGTCATAAACCAATGGAAAGTTCGCATTCTGTCCTTTCGAGGTGTTGTGCGACGTGCTGATGTTGCCCGAAAAATTTACCCAGCCGTAGATTTGCACCTTGCTTCTCTTCCAAGCGTCGCCACCCGGTCCTTCGTAAATCGCCTGCATTAATGGATACGGCGCGAGCTCGCCCGGGTCCCCGATGACGGTACTCCCACCAATTTGCCAATCACTCGCTGGAAACGGCGGTGAATCAAATGGCGCCGGCGGAATACGACGCGGAGTCGGCGTTGCGCCCGGCTCAGGCGGCGTGTAGGCCGGCGTTCCTAATTGCTCGAGCATGGCTTCATCCAAACGTTTCCAGAACGGCTCTTTCATCTTGCGCGCAATTCTTTCGGCCTTCTCTTCTTCCTCCTTCGCCTTTGCTGCTTTGGCTGCCCTCGCTTTCGCTCTAAGCGTTGTATCAGTAGCTTCCTGCGCATGCATTGCTGGGACCGCGAACACGATTCCGGCGAACAGCGTGGAAACCACAACGAACAGGTATTTATTTCTTTTCAATGGTTCTCCTTTGGGTTGGTTAAATTTTTTTAGCGCAACTGATCGAGTGCGAGATTTAATTTGAGAACATTGACACGCGGCTCGCCCAGAAATCCGAGCTGCGGCGCTTCGATCGCTTGATCGACAATTTTCGCAATTTGTTGGACCGACAGGTTGCGCGCAGCGGCAACTCGCGAAATTTGCAGGCGTGTTGCTTCCGGGCTGATGTGCGGATCGAGTCCGCTGCCCGAAGCGGTCAGCAAATCCACGGGTGCGGCGCTTCCAATCTTGGCGCGCCGTTCATCGATGGATTTCTTGAGGTCCGCGCTCGTTGGGCCTTTGTTACTCGCGCCGGAAGGGACGGTTGCGTAATCCGCTGATGAGGGTCGTGGCCAGAAATAGCGCGGCGATTCAAACTTCTGCACGAGCAAGTCCGAGCCGATGAGTTTACCATTCTCAACGATTCGTGAACCATTGGCTTGCTTTGGAAAAAGCAATTGCGCGACTCCCGTCATCGCCAGCGGATAGAGAATGCCGGTCAGTAAAGTCAGGATGAGGTAGATGCGTAACGACTGAAGGATTGTTTTCATCGTTTTGACTTCCACGGCCGGTTTGGCAGAAACCAGGTCCAAAAGGGATAAGAATCTCCCTTTTCATTCTTGTTCTTCTCGGCGGGCTTGGTGGGTGCGGTAGAATCGGGCAGACTGGCCAGACAATCGGACAAGCGTCCCCTCAAATCTTCGATACGCGCAATTGGAACAAAGACGAACACAATTGTTTTCATTGGTTAGGCCAGGTGCAGCGCAACCAGCGCGAGGTCGATCAGTTTGATGCCGATGAACGGCGCAATGAGTCCGCCGACGCCGTAGATGAAAAGATTGCGAATCAGAATCTGGGCTGCGCCAACAGCGCGATATTTAACTCCGGCGAGCGCGAGCGGGATCAACGCGACAATGATGAGCGCGTTAAAAATGACCGCGCTCAGGATCGCGCTTTCCGGCGAATGCAATCGCATGATGTTGAGAGCAGCGAGTGGTCCGGCGGCTGCGCCCTTCGCGAGATAGAGAGATCCGAACATCGCTGGCAAAATGGCGAAGTATTTCGCGACGTCGTTGGCAATACTGAACGTGGTGAGCGCGCCCCGGGTCATCAGCAGTTGCTTACCGATCTCCACGATCTGAATGAGTTTGGTCGGGTTACTGTCCAGATCGACCATGTTCCCGGCTTCGCGCGCGGCTTGCGTGCCGGTGTTCATGGCCACGCCGACGTCTGCTTGCGCGAGCGCAGGCGCGTCATTCGTTCCGTCGCCCGTCATTGCGATGAGACGGCCTTCCGCTTGTTCGCTGCGAATGCGACGGAGTTTGTCTTCCGGCGTTGCTTGCGCCATGAAATCGTCCACCCCGGATTCGGCGGCGATCGCGCCGGCGGTGAGCGGGTTGTCACCGGTGATCATCACGGTGCGGATGCCCATCTTGCGCAATTGCGCGAAACGTTCCTTGATTCCGCCTTTGACGATATCTTTGAGTTCGATGACGCCGAGTGCTTGTCGATCTTCCGCGACGACGAGCGGAGTTGCGCCGCGCCGCGAAATCTCATCGACGGCTTTTGTGACCGCTTGTGGGAACACGCCGCCGCCAGATTCGATAAAACTCTGAATCGATTGCGCAGCGCCTTTGCGAATGCTGATCGTCGGCTGCGCTCCGTTCGCGTGCAGGTCGATCCCGCTCATTCGCGTTTGGGCCGTGAACGGCACGAAGGTCGCTTCCAGCTCGTGCATCTCTCGCGCGCGCAAACCGAATTTTTCTTTTGCGAGCACAACGATGCTGCGGCCTTCCGGTGTTTCATCAGCGAGCGAGCTGAGTTGTGACGCGCCCGCGAGATAACCTTCGTCAACGTCGGGCGCGACGTGAAATGCAACCGCCATGCGATTGCCCATCGTAATCGTGCCGGTCTTGTCGAGCAGCAACACGTCGATGTCCCCGGCGGCCTCGACCGCGCGCCCGCTGGTGGCGAGAACATTTTGCCTAACGAGCCGATCGATCCCGCTAATGCCGATGGCGCTGAGCAATCCACCGATGGTCGTCGGAATCAAACAGACCAGGAGCGAAACCAAAACGGGAATACTGACGTTGACCGCATTTGTCTGACCAGCCGCGCTCTCGCTGTAATGCGCGAAGGCCGGGAGAGTGAAGACGGCCAGTATGAAAAGCGCGGTCAAGCTGACGAGCAGAATGCTGAGGGCGATTTCGTTCGGCGTTTTCTGCCGGCGCGCGCCTTCGACCAGCGCGATCATGCGATCGATAAAAGTGTTCCCCTGCTCGCTGGTGATGCGGACGACAATCCGGTCGCTGAGGACGCGCGTTCCGCCCGTCACCGCGCTGCGGTCGCCGCCACTCTCGCGAATCACGGGTGCGGATTCGCCGGTGATGGCCGATTCATCCACGCTCGCGATTCCTTCAATGACTTCGCCGTCACCCGGGATGATATCGCCAGCTTCGCAAACAACGGTGTCACCTTTCTTCAATGCGCTTGCCGGAATTTTCTCTTCGCGACCATTTTGTAATCGCCGCGCCATCGTCGTGGTCCGCATGCGCCGCAGCGTTTCGGCCTGCGCTTTGCCGCGGCCCTCGGCCATCGCTTCAGCGAAATTCGCGAATAGTAATGTGAACCAGAGCCAGAGCGTGATTTGAAAATTAAAACTGCTGAAGTGAAAGATTGTGATCGCGGATGTCCAGATCGCGCCGATCAACACGACAAACATGACCGGGCTGCGCCATTGCACCCGTGGATTGAGTTTTTTGAAGGAGTCCAAAATCGCGGGGCGAATCAACGCCGGATCGAAAATGGAGGATGTCGATCTTGCACTCATATTAGAACGTCCGTCCGGCTTGCATGAGGAAATGCTCGACGACCGGGCCAAGCGAAAGGACCGGGAAAAACGTGAGCGCGCCCACGATCAAAACAACTGAGATCAACAACACGGTGAAGACGGGGCCGTTGGTAGGAAACGTGCCGCTCGAGGGCGGCGAAGTTTTCTTTTGCGCAAGGCTGCCGGCTATCGCGAGCACGGGCACGATGATCGCGAAACGGCCAACGAACATGTTGATCGCCAGCAGGTAATTGTACCAATCAGTGTTCGCGTTGATTCCGGCGAAGGCGCTGCCGTTGTTCGCGGCCGCAGAAGCGAACGCATAAACCACTTCGCTCAAACCGTGTGGACCACCGTTGTTCAGACTTTTGAGCGCCGCCGGATACATCATGGTGAACGCGCTTCCGCACAGAATGACCACGGCCGGTGCGAGCACCGCGATCACCGCCCAGGTCACTTCGCGCGCTTCGATTTTTTTGCCGAGATATTCCGGCGTGCGCCCGACCATTAGTCCGGCGATGAAGACAGTGAGCAGGACGTACATGAGCATCCCGTAAAACCCGGCGCCGACACCGCCGAAGATCACTTCCCCCAGCTTCATGTTGGTCAGCGGAATGAGACCGCCGAGCGGCGAAAGCGAATCGTGCATCATGTTCACCGCGCCACAGGAAGCATCGGTCGTGACGGTGGCGAAGAGCGCGGAGTTGAATTGTCCGAAACGGACTTCTTTGCCTTCGAGTGAAGAAGTCGTGAGACCGAGCGCTGGATTCGGTTGAAGCTCCGCCCACCAAAGCGTGGCGAACCCGGCGAGAAAGAGAACGAACATCGCTACCCAAATCGCCCAGCCCTGGCGACGATCGCGTGCCATGACACCGAACATGTAAACGAGCGCAGAGCCGAGCGAGAAGATGACAAACATCTCGATGAAATTTGTAAGCGGCGTCGGGTTCTCGAATGGGTGCGCGCTGTTTTGCCCCAAAAAGCCGCCGCCATTTGTGCCGAGTTGTTTGATTGCAATCTGTGACGCGACCGGTCCAAGTGGAATCTGTTGCGATGCGCCTTCGAGCGTCGTCGCGGTCGGATAACTATCGAAAGTTTGGACCACGCCTTGTTGCGCGAGCAGGACGGTTATCAAAATCGACAACGGCAGCAAAACGTAGAGCGTGCAGCGGGTGAGATCGGCCCAAAAATTCCCGATACCGCTCGCTTGCTTGCGCACCAATCCACGCGCCAGGGCAACCGCGACGGCCATACCGGTCGCCGCGCTCACGAAATTGTGCACCGCCAGCCCGGCCATTTGGGTGAAGTAACTCATCGTGTTTTCGCCGGAATACGCCTGCCAGTTCGTGTTCGTCATGAACGAGATGGCGGTGTTGAATGCGAGCGCGAATGGAACATTCGGCAGATGCTGTGGATTAAATGGGAGCCACTGCTGGGTCAGCTCCATCGCCAGCAAAACCGCACCACCAGCGATGTTGAAAATCAGCATCGCGATCGCGTACGCTTTCCACGACATTTCGTGCCTTGGATCGACATCGGACAATTTGTAGATCGAGCGCTCGATCGGCCCTAGGATGCGCGATAGAAAATGCCGCTCGCCGGCGAACACCCGCGCCATGAATCGCCCGAGCGGCGGGGTAACCGCGAGCAGCCCGGCGATAAACAAGGAGAGCTGGCCAAAATCGCGCGCGTTCACACAAACAGTCTGGCCGTCTGCACCCGATAACGTTAATTAAACCAGGGCTTTAACTCATTAAAAATTCGTTAAAACTCTCGCGCCAAGAAACCACTTGTCACCGGCGGAAGCCCCAGTGAACAGTCACCCCACGCCAAATGGCTGATTTGATCATCACCGAGAGCGGTGCGGTGCATCGCCCGCGCAATGTCGATTGGAAACGGGCCGCCGCATTGCTTTACGGCGACTGGGGCACGAGCAAAGCCTACGTCATTGGACTCGCGTTTTTGGCCGCTGGTTTTTCGTCGCTGCCGATCATTCTCGCGGTCTGCGCGCTGACCGGTCTGGTCGGGATCAACTACATTGTGATCTGCCGCCATTTTCCCGATGGCGGCGGCGTTTATTCGGCGGCGCGATCACAGGGACATTTGCTCGCGGTGGTAGGCGCGCTTCTTTTGCTGGCCGATCTAACCGTCACCGCCGCGCTCAGCGGCTGGTCGGCTTTGACCTACATCACTTCCGGCGCGGAGCACATCGCTTGGATCAAGCTTCTCCGCGACCACATCGCGCTCACCACCATCGCGATGCTCTTGATCATGGGCGCAATCAATTATTTCGGGCCGAAACATTCCGGCAGTCTCGCGGTCGCCTTGGCACTGCCAACTCTTCTTGTTGTGATTGTCTTGATCGGCATTAGCGCGCCGCATCTGACCACGCATTTCCTTCAACCGCGCCAGGAAAGTCTCGGCACACTTTGGGTCCAGTTCGTCGGCGTCATTCTCGCCCTCTCCGGAGCGGAATCGATCGCCAATGTTACCGGCGTGATGAAGCTCGATCCGGGCTCGACCATGGAGCATCCGAGCGTCGCGCGCGAATCGCTCAAAGCGATCATTCCCGTGGCAATCGAAGTTGTCGTCGGCACAGCCTTGCTCGGATGGGCAATGTTGTCGTTGCCATCGGTGCTCGGAAAAACTCTGCATTTGTCCGATTCGTCCGCGATGTCTTCGGTCCTACAACTACGAAGCGAAGACATGCTGCGTTTCATCGGCGAGCAATTCGCGACCGCAACATTTTCCCCTGCGATTGGCAATTTCTTCGGCTGGATCGTCGGGATCGTTTTCTTCCTGCTCCTCCTCAGCGCCGCCAACACTGCCATCGTCGCGACGATCGGATTGCTTTACATGATGTCGCGCGATCGCGAAATGCCGCGGCAATTCCGACGATTGAACCGTCACGGCGTTCCAATCTATCCGCTGCTCATCGCTCTTGGATTACCCACGGTCGTTCTGCTTTTCGTCGCAAGCTTCACTGCCCTCGCCGGTCTTTATGCAATCGGTGTAGTCGGCGCGATCACGGTCAACGTCGGCTCGTGCGCGTTTAACCGCACCGTCGGTTTCACCTGGTACGATCGCGTTCTTTTCGGCGTCACGTTTTGCATTTTGTTTTTGGTCGAGCTGACCTTGGCGCATACGAAACAGGACGCGCTCTTTTTCGTGGTGGTGGTTCTAGGCGCTGGACTCGCGTTGCGCGCTTACACCCAGAAGCGGCAAGGTCTGACCACGCTGACCGTCACGCGCGAAGTTGCGCAAATGGTTACGCCAGATCTCGAGGCTCGCGTCCAACCGCGCTTGCAAGAAGGCCAGAAAATACTGGTGGCAGCGCGCGGCATCACCCCGGTGCTCGGTTTTGCGCTCGATGAAGCGCAGTTGCGCAAAGCGACTCTTTGCGTGCTCTACGTCAAAGAAGTCGCCGTTTATTATTCGGGCGGCCCAGCCTCACTCGGCCGCGCCAAATGGCAGGACGATCCGGAAGCGAACGCCATCATGTCTTTGATGATGAA
>CATPAT010000079.1 GCA_955652155.1 uncultured Chthoniobacterales bacterium
ATCCCACACCGGATCGAGTCGCAACAACGCCGGAGTAATTGCACTTCCATACGGTATCTGCAGCAGCCGCTTGAGAATGGGAATCGCGTGATCGGCATCCCCCAGTAGAGCGTAGATGCGCGCCATGTTCTCCTCTACACTGGGACCCTCGAATGGATCTTTGGAAGTGGGATCCATGGCCATGGCTTTTTGTCCTTCGGCGATAGCAGAGGCCGCTTCGCCCAAACATGCATAGGCCCGACCCAAAGCGGCATGCGTCCCCGCCTCTACATAAGAACCCGGCGCGACCTTCTCGAGCTCGCGGCGAATATCGTGCGCCGCTTTTTCGTAAGACGCGCGCGCCGCGGCGACATCGCCGGCGCGTTGCTGACTCAACCCTAGATTAAGTTGTCCCTCGTAGCTTGACCCACCGCGTTTGTTCTCGGCGGCCACCGCACTTGAGAGTATCTCTCTGGCCGCGGCGTAACGGCGCTGGAACAAAGCCTGCACACCACGTACGGGCACCGTTGCGCCTCCAGGCACGCGCGGTTCGGTACCGGGATTTGCAAGCAGTGGTTCTACTGCCTGGAGATCCCCCGTTGCCCAGAAGACAAACGCTTTCAGACCGAGGGCATCTGTATCGGCCGGCTCCCACGCAAGTACGCGGTCAGCCGTGGCTAGAGCTTCGGGAAAACGGCGCATGTGGCTATACGTAGTCGCGAGAGAGTTATAAGCATTGGTGTTGCGAGGATCGAGCTCAACGACACGACGGAACCCGTCAATCGCCTCTTCCCAATGCCCAAGCCGGCGTTGGACAAGGGCGATCGCATTGGTGACATCAACGTTATTCGGAAGACCCTTTTCGGCTTGCTGGAATTCCGCGAGCCCCCCGGTGAAATCGCGCTGCCCCCAATAGCGATAATAACCAAGAGCAAGGTGAGTTTCCGGCAAGTTCGGGTCGAGCGCGAGAGCGCGATCAACGGAATCCTTGGCTGCCGCCAGCCGCGCCGGGCTTGGATCGAATCCTAACCAGTAACTGCCACTTTGCGCACCGGAGAGATATGCCCACGCCAGCACAAAACTGGGATCCAACTTTACTGCCTCCCGATATGACTGGATCGTACGCTCCACGTTGGACTTATCGAAAGGCGAGCCACCTGCCAATGCGCGACCACGCAGATAGGCATCGTAAGCAGCGGGATTGTTCGTCGGCTTCGCTTCCACGCGCGCCTTTTCTTGCGGACTCAGCGTCGCGCCCAGAGCCGCAGCGATCTCCTTGGCCAACTCGTCCTGCAAAGTAATCGAATCGGCCACGGTGCGATCATAGTTCTGCACCCAGATGTGGCGATCCGTTCGCGCATCGATCAATTGCACGGAAACGCTAACATGGTTTCCTGACCGGCGCACACTGCCTTCTACTACACTGCTGACACCGAGTTGCTGAGCTATGTCTTTGAGATTGCGTATGATCCCGGCCTTGTACTGCATGACTGAAGTCCGACTGATCACTTTTAAGTCTTTGATCTTGGAAAGATTCGACAGCAGTTCGTCCTGGACGCCGTCGGCAAAGAACGCGTGCTCTTTCTCGTCGCTTAAATTTTCGAATGGCAGCACGGCGATTCCAGTTGTTCCCGGTTGCCGGATAAATTCACTTTTCCAGACGATCCAGCCCGTTGCTGCTGCCAGAGCGACCAAGGACGCCGCTAGGAGCGCGCTGGTTGGATTCCGTCGCACCCATTTCTGTCCGCGGGCAAAGACTCCAGCGCGGCGGGCCAGAATTGGCTCGTGTTTTAGCCAGCGTTCAAGGTCTTCAGCCAGCGCGAGTGCGGAGGCGTAACGGCGCTTTGGGTCTTTCTCGAGACACTTGTGGCAAATTGTCGACAGGTCGCGATCTATTTTCGGATTCCACAGGCGCGGTTGTCGCGGCTCGGTGTCCAAAACCAGTCGGACAGTTTCGAAGGTTGTTCCTCCAGCAAAAGGTGGATGACCTGTGAGCAGTTGGTAAAGCACTGCGCCGAGTCCGTAGATATCCGTGGCGTTAGTGACGCGCGCGTTATTTCCCACCGCTTGTTCCGGGGCCATGTAACTGGGCGTGCCCAAAACTTCCAGCGTGCGGGTGACAGTACTCTCTGTTTCGACGAGCCGTGCCAGCCCGAAATCGGTGAGATGTGGTTCGCCCTTTGCGTCGAGCAGGATGTTTCCCGGTTTAATGTCTCGATGGAGGATGCCGCGCTCATGCGCATAATGAACAGTGCGGGCCAGCTTCGCGATCAGTTCCGCTGCGTGACGGATCGGCATCGGTTCGCGCTTCGCGACGGCATCGAGTTGGCCGCCCTCCACGAGTCCCATGCTGAAGTAACAGGCGCCGCCGCGCTCCCCCACTTCGTAAATCGGGACGATGCACGGATGATCCAGACTGGCGGCGGCTTCTGCTTCCAGACGGAAGCGCTTCAGATGCGCCTTCGTCGCCCACTGGCCCAAGCCAATGACTTTTAATGCAACCGTGCGGTTGAGACTTTTTTGCCGGGCGCGATAAACCACGCCCTGGCCGCCACGGCCGATCTCCTCAAGCAATTCGTAATCGCCGAAGTCCATTTGAATCCGCGACCCCGTTGGTTCAGGCCCATCGCCGTTTTCATTATCGATCGAGCCAAGACCTTTTCGGAAAAGGCATACACTGCAAAATCCCTGCGGCGCGTCTGCCAACACGGTGGCCCCGCATTTTGCGCAAACTCTGCGCGCATTTGTCATCCTGGTCCTGGGCTGATCCATTGTCTCAAGCTGTAACTAACGCCAAAATTCTTTAGAGGATTACGTCTGCAATACAGCGATGAAATGCTGCAACTCATCTTCGACATCGCCCGGTACCGCGACAGTGTCAGCAATTTCTTTGTGCAACAACTGCCGATACCGTAGGCGGAGGCGGTGAAGCGCCTGATTCACCGCATTCTCGGTCATTTCTAAGTCCCTGGCGATCTCCCCCCGAGATGGCTGGCCCGGCTCATCGGAGAGCAGTTGCTTCAGGTGCCCAAACAATGGCCCGTTGCCAGCAGCTTCATATTCAGCTGCGAGCCGCGCGAGGACTTGCTCCAGTAACGTCAAAGCCCAGCGGCGCTCGTAGATTCGGTCGGCGCTCAACGTGTCCACCAACTGCTGGTCAGTCCACTCGCGCGCGAGCAAATCCTCGAGCGAAACCAGCGACCGGCCTTCGCCTCGTTTGATCGTCGTGTCTTGGCGCCGCGCCTTGGACAGAAAATTCTTCACGGAGACGAGCAGATAAGAACGCAAACGTCCCTTTTCCTGCCTGACGGTCTCGAGGTCCCTCCGCTCAAGCAACCGCGCAAAAAAAGCTTGTGTGAGATCCTGCGCCTCTTCCGGCTTGTAGCCCTGGCGCCTGATGAACCCGTAAAGTGGCCACCAATAGGTTCGGCAAAGTTTTTCGAGCGCCTCCCGCGCGACTAGAGATTCACCCTGCGCCGCCAATACCACGCTCCAATGGGTTGTATTAAATGCAATCCCGCCGTTTTGAGTCGTTTGATCGATCGCACTCCGCGAAGCCCCGTTACCAACCGCTGGCACGCCGCGATACAACTAAAAAGTCGCCTGTAAATCAAGCCGAATCGGGCAGAAGCGAGAGTATCACCGGCTTAGAACTATCGACTGGAGAAAGATGATACTTCGGACAGAGCAATGGTGCAGCGACACCGGGAGGAAAATGGGAGAAAATGGTGCTGTAAAAATCGGTTTCGGTCTTGCGTCGTCCCAGACAATGATATCCAACCTTTTACCGGCAAAACCTATCCGCAATCGGAGCCCGACATCATCTCGGCTGTCGCAGCCCGCAAGGCAAAGCGGGGCATCGCACTAATGGGCTAAGCCCAAAAGAATGCTTTAGCGTTCTTCGCAGTACCCGGAGGCTATCGCCCAATTTCGCAAGGCAGCAGAGTTGCGACCACCGCATATGCGACCTTATAAACGTTGCGCCGCTTCAGTTCAGCAAAGAAGTTGTCGATCTTCACGGATTCAGTTCTTTTTCCGGCACGACCATCCTCGCGACCAGGCTGGCAAATCGTGGATCATTACGGATCGAATCCCAGATTGGCTCATCTTTGTAAAAGACGCCGATGGCGCCCGTACCGAGAGCACGTTCCAACCACGAAAAAGCCATCTCCTTGTCATTGAGCGTCGCGTAGATTTTGGCGATCCAGTGAGCAGTGCTCAGGCCCGGGCCGGACATGGTCTCGAGTTCTTTGATCGACTCCAACGCCTCCGCCTTCTTCCCAGCACCTGCGTAGGCCACGCCGGCGCTGTAGATCAAAAGCGGATCATCTTTTCGCGTCGCTTTGACTTTTTCAATTTCGGTGAACGCCTCCTTGAGTGAGCCACTCTTAAGATAGAGCCCTATCTCCCAGGTGCCGCTCAAGGCCGGGCCGAGTTGGTTCGACTTCCTCAATAACTCGAAAGCCCGGGCATAATCTCGTTTGAAATAGTAAGGCAGAGCTGCCGTCCGCGCCATGATCGATGACACTGGATCAAGCTCACGAGCCTTCTCAAACTCGAGCGATGCTTCATTAAGACGTCCTTGTCGGATGAAACAGATTCCCAAATCGTACGGCGCCTCTGCCAGACTCGGACTCAGCTCCATTGCGTGGCGCAGCTCCCTTTCACCAAGCGAGAAATTTGACGGAGAGAATCCCACGTAGGTCAGGCCGAGAGCGGCATGGGCTTCGGCCAAATTCGGATCGATAGCCAGAGCTTTGCGCGCCGCTTCTTCGGCTTTGCGCCGGCCTTCCACTGGTGCAATCGCGCCATAATAACCGGCGCTCGCGTAGGTGTCGGCCAACCCGGCGTAAGCCCAAGCATAATTGGGATCTTCTTGCAGTGCTTGTTCGTAAGCGCGAATCGCTGCGGCCAGATCGGCACTGGTGCGGCGCTGCCGCGCCGCCCGGCCTTGCATGTAATATTGAAAGGCTTTGAGATTTTGGGTCGGTTTCTCCGTCAGCGCTTGGCTTCCTTGAACGCCAAGCTTCACTTGGAGCGCCTGAACAACCTGGCGCGCGACGTCGCTGCGCACAGCAAAGATATCCTGCATCTCGCGATCATAGCTGTCCGACCAGACATGGTTGCCATCAGAAGCCTGAATGAGCTGCGCTGTGATTCGCAATTTGTTACCGGCCCGCGCCACGCTGCCTTCAAGCAGATGACTCGCATGCAGCAGTTCACCGATCTTCTGAATGTCTTCGTTCTTGCCTTTGAATGCGAATGACGACGTGCGCGCCTTGACTTGCAGACCGTTGATTTTCGATAGCGCCGTGATCAACTCCTCGCTCACGCCATCACTCAAATATTCGTCGTTCTTGTCTGCGCTCATGTTCACGAACGGAAGCACGGCAATCGATTTTGCCGGCAACTCGGCTGACTCGGTTTGTTTGCGCGAAGCAGTGTAGCGCCCGAGAAAGAATAAGCTGACAGAGAGCGCGGCGCCGATGAGCACAATGTAAACCCACGCGCCGCCGCGCGGGCGCTGTCCCGCAGCATCTGCAGCTTCTGTGCGTTTGATCCCCTCGGGTGTCGCTTCAAACGCCCATGCGATTACCAATGCGATCGGAAAGCCGATGATGATCAACATGATGACAAGCCGGATAGCCCAGTTCGGGATTTCGAGGAACGGAAAGACTTGCGTGGCGACTTGGATCAACAGCCACGCGACGACGCCGTAGGCGATCGCGACCTTGTAAACGTTGCGTCGCTTCAGCTCAGCAAAGAACGTTTTCGGATTCACGCTGGTTATTTATGTTCCGCGCCTATCACCTTCTGCACGAGCGCTTCGAAACGCGGATCGCCGCGTAGTGGATCGAGGATCGGG
>CATPAT010000080.1 GCA_955652155.1 uncultured Chthoniobacterales bacterium
CGCGCGCTAGCTTTTCTGCTTGGCGAATCTGTCGCGGCGGACTTACTTAGAGTGATCCCCCAAAAATATGGCCACGAAAGCTGAAAAGAAAACTGGCGCGGACAAACTAACCGCCGCGCGAAACAAGAACCTCGACCTCGCTATCCAGCAAATAGCGAAGGATTACGGTGAAGGCGCGATCATGCGCCTGGGCGCCGAAAAGATCGTCGACATTGATGTAATTCCGACCGGCAACATTTTGATCGATCGCGCTCTGGGCGTAGGCGGATTTCCGCGCGGTCGCGTGGTTGAAGTTTTTGGACCGGAATCTTCCGGCAAGACAACGCTCACCCTAACCGTGATATCGCAAGCGCAGAAGCGCGGCGGTCTGGCCGCATTCATCGACGTTGAGCACGCACTCGACCCTCAGTATGCCAAAACACTCGGCGTGAATCTGGATGACTTACTTGTTTCGCAGCCAAGTTCCGGCGAAGAAGCGCTGCGCATTTGCGAGACGTTGATCCGCTCGAATTCGCTCGACGTCATCGTGGTCGATTCCGTTGCGGCATTGGTGACGCGGGCCGAACTGGAAGGCGAAATCGGCGACGTTACGGTCGGCGCGCAGGCGCGGCTGATGAGCGCAGCGTTGCGCAAATTGACCTCGCTCATTTCGAAGGCGCGCACCACCTGCATTTTTACAAACCAGATCCGGGAGAAGATCGGCGTCATGTTCGGCAATCCGGAGACAACCCCGGGTGGAAAAGCGCTCAAATTTTACGCCAGCGTGCGGATCGACATTCGCCGGATCGGCGCGATCAAACAGACGGACGGGAGCGTCATGGGCAATCGCACCCGTATTAAGGTCGTGAAGAATAAAGTCGCCCCGCCGTTCACCGAAGCTGAGTTCGACATCATGTACAACGAAGGCATTTCCACCACTGGCTCTCTGCTCGATCTCGCTCTCGAAAAGCAGGTGATCGAAAAGCGCGGCTCGTGGTTGAACTACAAGGGCACGCAACTGGCGCAGGGACGCGATGCGGCCAAGGACGTGTTGAAAAGCGACCGGAAGCTTTACGAGGAGATAGAAGCGGCGGTCAAAGCCAAGCTGAACGAGGACAAAGAATGAAAAGCACCCGCAAGATGGACAGACTCTCTCAAATCTTTCGCTTCCAAATTGTCGGCCTGATTTCTCTTTGCGCTGGGTCGATTGTTTCGCTCGCCGTCGCTAAAAATGAACCACCGCCGCGTTTGATGCCCGGACTGGGCGACGTTCATCATCCGGTCTCGACCAAAAACCGCGAGGCGCAGCAGTTCTTCGATCAAGGACTGAAACTCGTCTACGGTTTTAATCACGATGAAGCGAGAAAATCGTTTGAACGCGCGGCCGAGCTCGATCCGAAGCTGGCCATGGCTTGGTGGGGCGTCTCGCTGACCCTCGGCCCGAATTACAATTTGCCGGTCGATCCTGAGCGCGAGAAGGCTGGCTACGATGCGGCGCAGCGGGCTGTCGCGCTCAAGCCGAATGCTTCCGAATCCGAGCGCGCGTATATCGACGCGGTCACGGTCCGCTATTCAAACGATCCGAAAGCGGATTTGCATCAGCTCGATGTCACCTACAAAGACGCCATGTCCAAGCTAGCCGCACGTTATCCAGACGATCTCGATGCGGTCACGCTTTACGCCGAAAGCGCGATGAATTTGAATCCGTGGCATCTCTGGACCACAGACGGGAAACCCGCTGAAGGCACCGAAGAAATTGTACGCGTCCTCGAGTCGGTTTTAAAACGTGACCCGAATCACCTCGGCGCGAATCATTATTACATTCACGCTGTTGAAGCGTCGCCGTACCCCGAGCGCGCTCTGGCCAGCGCCGCCCGTTTGGAGAAGCTCGCGCCCACCGCCGGTCATCTCGTGCACATGCCCGCCCATATTTATTCACGGGTGGGGGATCACGCGGCTTCGGTCCATTGCAACGAAGTTGCGGTCGCTGCCGACAAGAAATTTCTCGCTGCAACTCATGAGCAAGGCGTTTACCCGCTCTTTTATTACAGCCACAATCTGCATTTCCTCGCTTTTGCTGCCTCCATGGAGGGCAACTTTGCCGAGGCGAAAGACACGGCCGCCCGCTTGGTCGCGAACGTCGCGCCCGGTGTCAAAGCGATGCCGATGCTGGAAGGTTTTCTGCCGACTCCAATCGTGGTCCTGTTCGCCTTTGAACGTTGGAACGATCTTTTAAAATTGCCCGCGCCGGACCCAGCGTTTGTTACCACAAACGCAGTCTGGCATTCGCTGCGGGGGGTCGCTTTTGCCAACACTGGAAGAACGGCGGATGCGGAACAGGAGCAAAAACAATTTCGTGATCTAGCCGCCAAAATCCCTCCGGAAAACATGTACGACATGCTCAACAATGTGGGCGCGGTTTTTAAGATTCACGAACATTTGCTGGCGGCCGAGATTGCCCGCAGCCGACATGATGACAAAGCGGCGATCGATTCTTTGACACGGGCAATAGCCGCTGAGGACGCGCTGAATTATAGC
>CATPAT010000081.1 GCA_955652155.1 uncultured Chthoniobacterales bacterium
ATCGTTTTGGATCTTGCGGCATTCGGTCCCGGCTCGATCAGGTTGCCGTTCAAGCAGCAACTTGCGCGCGGCGTGTGATTTAGCGTTACTTCATAGCGTTGCGGCATTTTAAGTCTCGACCCGATCAGAGCGATTTGTGATGGTGGCGTTGAGGAGAAGGTGCCGCGCACCAAATGTCCACCGAGGCAAAGCCCGACCTGCAGCCGGAGATCGCTCACATTCTTCTCATTGACGTGGTCGGGTATTCGAAGCTGCTGGTTAACGAGCAGGTCGAGTTTTTGCAGGAACTAAACCGAATTGTTCGTGCGACCCCGACGTTTCGTGCCGCCGAATCGCAGGGTAAGCTGATCCGAATTCCCACCGGCGACGGGATGGCACTGCTGTTCTTTCAGAATTTGCAGCAACCAGCCCAGTGCGCGCTCGAAATTAGCGGCGCGCTGCAAGATCGACCGCATTTGCAATTGCGCATGGGCATCCACAGCGGCCCGGTTAACCAAGTCGTGGATGTAAATGATCAGGTGAACGTCGCCGGCGCAGGAATGAACGTTGCGCAGCGGGTTCTCGATTGCGGAGATGCCGGGCACATCCTGTTATCCAAGCATTTGGCCGATGACTTGCAGCACTATCGGCATTGGCAGCCTTACCTGCACGACCTCGGCGAGTGTGAAGTAAAGCACGGGTTGCGGCTGCACCTGTTCAATCTGTGTAAGGACAACTTCGGCAATCCGCATCTTCCCGACAAACTCAAGCGAGCGAAACGCTGGAAGCCTTCTGCGGGCGCTGGGGTTCGGCCCGTTTTTCCACTGCGTTTTTTAAGGTCAGCGCTCATAACCGCCGTTGCGTTGGCCGCCATCGCTTTAGCTTTCAGCTTCTTCGTTCTTCTTCGTAAAAGCTCGCCTGGAATTTCAAGTGCTGTTTCAGAGAGGCCAACGCTCGCGCATGTTCCGGATAAGAGCATCGCTGTTCTTCCTTTCGAAAATCTGAGTGACGAGAAGCGGAACGCATTCTTTGCCGATGGCGTCCAAGACGAGATCCTGAACCATCTCGCCAAGGTCGCCGACCTCAAAGTCATTAGTCGTACGAGCGTCATGCAATACAAAGGCGGCGCGCCTAGGAACCTTCGCGAAATTGCGAACGAGCTTGGGGTAGCGCATGTCGTGGAAGGAACGGTCCAGCGCGTTGCGGATCGGGTGCGGGTTAGTGCACAGTTAATTGATGCTCGCACCGATATGCACCTGTGGGCGGAGCACTATGATCGTCAGGTCGCGGATGTTTTTGGGATTCAAACCGAGATCGCGGAGAAGGTGGTTTCGCAACTGCGTGCTAAACTTTCACCGCAGGAAAAAGCCGCGATAGAGGAGCGACCGACGCAGGACCTTGCCGCCTACGATTTGTACCTGCGAGCGCGAGATCTGGTCGATGCGATCGCATTCACCGCCACCGGGACCGAAAATCTCGTCGAGGCAACGCGTCTGCTCGATGAAGCGATCGCGCGCGATCCGAAATTTTTGTTGGCGTATTACCATCTCGCTCGTGCCCATGACATCATGTATTTCCTCGGAATTGACCACACCCCGGAGCGGCTGGCGTTGGCCGAAAAGGCGGTCCGGGCAGCGCTTGAGCTGCGGCCGGACAGTGGCGAGGCGCACCTGGCGCAGGCGCAACATTTCTACTGGGGTTATCGCGATTACGACCGCGCCCGTTCGGAACTGAATATTGCGAGGCGTGCGTTGCCAAACGAACCGCTGGCGTTGGTCCTTTCCGGTTACATCGACCGCAGACAGAGTCGCTGGGACGACTCCACTCGCGAACTGGAGCGAGCACTGGAGTTGGACCCGAGAAATCTCTTCATTCTTCAACAGGTTTCCTACTCCTACGAATATCAGCGGCGTTTTAAAGATATGGCGGCCGTTTTAGATCGAGTCGTCGCGATCAACCCAAATGATCTGACAACCCGCGTCCAACGCGCATTTGTTGATTTGCAATGGCGGGGAGACGCGAAACCGTTGCACAACGCGATCGAAGCGATTGTTGCTCGGGACGAAAAAGCGGCGGCGCCGATTTCGGACCGCTGGCTTTTTCTTGCTCTGTGCGAGCACGATAAGATTGCCGCGGAGCGCGCTCTGGCTGTCCTGGCCAGGGACGGTTGCCACGATGAGGGAATCCCGTTTCCGCGAGCTTGGTGCGAAGGAATGGTGGAGCAAATCGGTGGCGATCAAACCGCGGCGCGGGCGGCGTTTACACGTGCACGAGAGGAAATCGAAAGTTTGCTCCTCGAACAGCCCGATTATGCCGAGGGACTGTGCGTTCTGGCGATGCTCGATGCCGCGCTCGGTAAACGTGATCAAGCAATTCAGGAAGGTCGACGTGCCAGCGAGATGCTTCCCGTAACGAAGGATGCGCTGAACGGTGCGCGGGTGGCCGATTACCGCGCGATCACATGCGCGTTAGCTGGAGATAGAAAGGGTGCGATCGAACAACTCTCGAACGCGGTCCAAAGACCTGGCGGCCTTAATTACGGTCAGCTGCGACTGCATCCGTACTTTGATGGCCTGCGGGGCAATCCAGATTTTGAGCGGCTCGTGAACGCGCTGGCCCCTGATAACAAAAAGGAACGTTAATCCGATTTAACGACGCCGGCGGCCATAGGAATATCCGCGATGCGAGCGGCCGCCGCCGATGGCCCGCCTTCCGCCGGTAGCAGATTCTGGTTCGAAGAGCACGGTGTAGAGATACGGAAAGTTCTCGAGTTTGAGGCGAGGAATTTTTCGACCGATGAAACGTTCGATCGCCTGCAACGCCGCTACTTCCTCGCCGTTCATGAGAGTGAACGCGTCGCCGACGTTTTGAGCGCGGCCGGTCCGGCCGATGCGATGCACGTAATCTTCGGCGTGCTCGGGAACATCGTAATTGATCACGTGACTGACGCCGGCGATATCGAGTCCGCGCGCCGCGATGTCGGTCGCGACCATGACTTCGTATTTGCCGCTCTTAAATCCTTCCAGCGCCTCGATCCGCTCGCGCTGGGTGCGATTCGAATGCAAAACGGCGACGGAGTGGTTTCCCTGCTTTAGTTTGTGCGCGATCCGATCGGCCCCGTGTTTGGTTCGGGAGAAAATTAGTGCGCTATCGAAGTTCGTCCGTTCCAGCAATGCCATGAGGAGATCGAATTTTTGTTCCGCGGCGACGGGATAAACCGCGTGCGTCACGGTTTCGGCCGGCGAGCGGCGCACACCAATCTCGACTAGCTCTGGATCGCGCAACACCCAGGCTGCGAGTCGCTCGATCTCCGGTGGCAGCGTTGCCGAAAACAAAAGTGTTTGTCGATCGGTTGAGATTTTTTCGACGATCCGGCGGACGTCGGGCAGAAATCCCATGTCGAGCATGCGATCGACTTCATCGAGCACGAGAATGCTGACCTGGCGCAAATCCATTGTGCGTTGCTCGAGCAAATCGAGCAGCCGGCCGGGCGTGGCGGCGAGAACATCAATGCCGCGTTTGATCTCTTCGCGCTGTTTCCCGTAACCGACTCCGCCGTGAACGACGGCTGCGCGCAGGTCGGTGAAGCGACCGTAATCGCGGAACGCGGTTTCGACTTGCGCAGCTAGCTCGCGGGTCGGCTCAAGCACGAGACATCGGAACGCGCCGTGTTTCGCGAGGAGGGTCAGAATTGGCAACGCGAACGCGGCCGTTTTGCCGGTACCGGTCTGGGCAGTACCGATTAAGTCCTTGCCCGCGAGAATGATCGGGAAGGCGCGGAGCTGGATCGGCGTCGGCTCGGTAAAACCCATCGCCTGGGTGCCGCGCACGACTTCCGGTGAAAGTTCGAAATTATTGAATGACACGGTTTGAAATTACGAGTGACAATGGTTGAAGCAACGACACAAATGCAGATGTCGATCTTTGTTTTGGCGGACACTCATAACAAGCTGCCTCAGAAAATCGTCGATCTTGCGCGCGACGCGGACGAGATCTGGCATTTGGGCGATGTGTGCGCGGAAATCATTCTGGATGAACTGCGCGCGATCGGTCCGCCCGTCACGATTGTGCGTGGAAACTGCGACAGCAACACCGAGTGGCCGCTGGTTGTCGATCTTAAGCGAGAGGGCTTGAGATTTCGGCTGCAGCATATTCCGCCAGATGTTCCACCCGATGCTGTCGATGTTGTGTTGCATGGTCATACCCACGTGCCGCGAAATGAGAGGCGCGGCGGCGTTTTGTTTTTAAATCCGGGCTGCGTCACACGGCCAAACCAGGGATCGCCCGCAAGCGTGGCCTGGCTCGAGATCGCCAATGGAAAAATAAAGTGGCGATTGGTCGACCTGTAGCAGCGCGAAATTATTTCTCCTCGCCCGATTTTCGGCCGAACCAACGCCGTTTTTTCTTTGGCTCCTCGGCTGCCGGCGCTTCCTTTTCTTTCGTCTCGGGCTCTTCGCGTTTCGTTTCTTTCTGTTTTGGCTCGGCCTTTGGTTCTTTCTTTTTCGCCTTCTTTTCTTCCGTCGGTGTTTCTTCGACCACTACCGCAGCGTCGACCCATTCGATGAATGCCATCGAAGCGGAATCGCTCTTGCGCTGACCAAGTCGCACGATGCGGGTGTAGCCGCCGTTGCGCTCGGTCGATCGCGGCGCGATTTCGTCGAACAATTTTTTGACGGCGTCTTTGTGGCGCAATGCCGAGAAAGCTGTTCGGCGCGCGTGAATCGAACCGTTCTTGCCGAGCGTCACCATTTTTTCGGCAAGCGGGCGGACAGCTTTTGCTTTTGCCAACGTGGTTTTGATCCGCTGATGCTCGATCAAACTGCAAACCTGATTAGCAAGCAACGCTTTGCGATGCTCGGCTTTGCGGCCAAGCCGCACCGTCTTTTTCTGATGTCTCATCGGTTTGCCTCGATCTGATTACTTCCGTTCGGTCGCGGCAGCCGCAGCTGCAGCCCCATTTCCGGAAGCGCCGTCAGGCCCGCCAGCAACAGGTTCGACCAGGCCAGTCTCGAACTTCATGCCGAGACTCAGGCCGAGCTGCTGGAGTTTATCTTTGATCTCGTTCAGCGATTTCTTGCCGAAGTTGCGATACTTGAGCATTTCGCTCTCAGTCTTCTGCGCGAGCTGACCAACGGTGGTGATGTTGGCGTTGTTCAAGCAGTTGGCCGCGCGGACACTGAGCTCAAT
>CATPAT010000082.1 GCA_955652155.1 uncultured Chthoniobacterales bacterium
CAATGTGAATGGCGTCGCTCAGACTGGTGCGCTGGCCGCTATCGCAGACGACGAACATTTGCGCAAGAGCAAACGCGTAGTGGATTCGGGCCGCGCTTATTTGGAGAAGGAATTCCGTGCGATGAAATTGAAATTTAGTCCAAGCGCGGGCAATTTTGTTTTCGTCAATGTGGGCGATGGTCCGGCGATATTTAAAAGACTGTTGACGCTGAAAATCATCGTTCGCCCGTTACGCGGCTACAATTTGCCGGAATGGTTGCGCATCACCGTGGGAACAATGGAGCAAAACGAAAAATGCATCGCAGCTCTAAAGAAACTGCTCTCGTAAGAGCGACATTTCCGACCGCGGGCGATTCGGAAGTGATCGCCGCCGAAACAATCGCTGCGATCTCGACGCCCGCTGGCGAAGGCGCAATTGCCCTGGTGCGAATCGCCGGCCCAAATGCGATCGTTATTGCGGACAAAATTTTTCACGGCAAACAACCGCCGTCCAAATTTGCCTCTCATGTTCAGTACTTGGGGGAGGTCGTCAGCGAATCAGGAGACTTGATCGACCAGGTCATGATGTCGATCCATCGCGCGCCTGCCAGTTATACCGGCGAGGATATTGTCGAGATCAGTTGCCATGGCGGAACGCTCGTGACGGCCAAAGTTCTCGAAGCCTGTTTGCACGCCGGTGCACACGGTGCGCGCCCCGGCGAATTTACCGAGCGCGCTTTTCTGAATGGCAAAATGGATCTGACCCAAGCCGAAGCCGTGATCGATTTGATTCGGGCCCGCACCGACCTCGCTTTGCGCTCCGCCACTGAACAATTGGAAGGCAAGCTGGGCGAACAAATCAAAGGGATTCGCGACTCTCTGGTCGATCTTCTCGCTCACGTTGAAGCCTCAATCGATTTTTCAGAGGAAGGAATCGCGCCCGACGAAGGCAATTCATTGCGCGTGCGACTCGACTCAGTTCGTGAACAAATTGCAGCCCTTCTTGCAACTGCCGATCACGGCCGCATTTTGCGCGACGGAGTCCGAGTCGTGATTTATGGAGCGACCAACGCCGGCAAATCCAGCCTGCTCAATCGCCTCCTCGGTTACGAACGCGTAATTGTGAGCGATGCTCCCGGCACAACAAGGGATACAATCGAAGAAACCGTCAATTTGCGTGGGGTTCCGGTTCGTTTACTGGATACCGCCGGCCTTCGAACGTCGACATCCGATATCGAGCGCGAGGGAATTGCACGCACCGAGCGTTCCCTGCAAAAAGCTGACTTGCGGCTGCACATTGTCGATCGAAATGCGGCGCCCCCGGCGCATTTTGAGCAGAACGCGAATGGGAACGAACTCCTCGTGCTGAACAAGAGCGACCTGCCCGAACATCCGGAGTGGAAAAGCACCAATGCGCTTCGGGTTTCTTGCGTAACCGGCGGTGGCTTGGGGACTCTTGAGAACGAAATTCTTTCGCGGATCAGCAAACAAAATTTGCGACCGGAAAACGCGCTCGCCATCAACATGCGTCACCGTGATTGCTTGCGCCGCGCTCTGGAAGCGTGTGATCGCGCGCGAAAGACGTTGGACGAAGCATTCTCACCTGAGTATCTGTCGGTTGACCTGAACGAGGCTTTGGAAGCAGTGGGCGAGGTGATCGGCACCGTCGGTGTCGAACAAATTCTGGATTCGGTCTTCGGCCAATTCTGCATCGGAAAATGAAGGACGCCTACGAGCGATTCGTTAGGCCGCTTCTCTTTTCAATTGATGCCGAAATCGCACACCGGTTCACAATCGAAAGCCTGCGCGCAGCCTCGCATGTCGATCTTACCCTGCGCGCCCTGAATCTTTTTCAGCCGCCGGCCAGCCCGAAAAAACTCTTCGGTCTGAATTTTCCAAACCCAATCGGCCTTGCCGCCGGTCTCGATAAAAACGGCGTCGCGCTGCCAGCATGGGCGGCACTCGGGTTTGGTTTTATCGAGATCGGCACGGTCACGGCGAAAGCGCAGCCGGGTAATTCGAAGCCGCGAATCTTTCGTTTCCCCAAACAAAACGCGTTGATCAACCGACTCGGATTCAATAACGAGGGCGCCGACGCGATCGCACGGCGATTACGCAAATTGCGGCGAAGCAGTCGTTGGCCGGAAGTGCCTGTTGGAATCAATATTGGAAAATCGATGAGCACGCCGCTAACCGAGGCCACTGAAGATTATCTCTATTCGTTTCGGCTTCTGCGTGAATTCGCAGATTACATCGTCCTCAATGTCAGCTCACCGAATACACCCGGCTTGCGCGAGTTGCAGGGAGCGGATGCGCTTTCCAAATTACTCTCGGCGATTGGCGAACAAAATCTCATCACCCGTAAACCAATCTTGATTAAAATTGCGCCGGATTTGGCGCCATCCGAACTCGACGCCATCGTTTCAACGTGCGCAACTAACAAGGTCGCCGGGATTATCGCTACTAATACAACCGTCGATCATTCATCGATTCCCGCTGCCCAAGACGAGCAAGGCGGATTGAGCGGCGCGCCATTGCGGGGGAAATCCGCTGCTCTTGTTCGCGAGATCGCCGCCAGGTCAACAATACCCATCATCGCCTCGGGCGGAATTATGGACGCGGATTCCGCGCGAGAAAAGATCGAAGCCGGCGCGCGACTTCTCCAAATCTATACCGGCCTGATCTATCGCGGACCCGGATTGCTACGTGAGATCGCAGAGGCACTCCGATGAACCTGCATCGGAAACTCGCGAAGCTCGCGCGCCGGGAAACCTACCGGCGAGGCTGGCGAAGAGCGCAGCGTTCGGTTTTTCGATTGCCCTTGGCGCCGGTTCTGGCTGGCCTTGATCAAAACCGGCTCGCCGAAATCCAAAAACGTTACGCCGGCGAGAAATATGCCGATGTCGATCAATGGCTACGCGTTAATCGTGAGCGAGTCCAGGATTTGAAACTGCATCGCTCGCCGCCCCAACGCGTCCTCGATCTAGGTTGTGGCGGCGGCTTTTTTTTGTTCATTCTGAAACGATTCGGTCATTCCGTTCTCGGCCTCGACCTTGACGAATCGTCTCTCTTCAAGGAACTGCTCGAAGTTTTCCGCGTGCCACGAACGGTTTTTAGAATTCAACCGTTCGAGTCGCTCCCGAATCTTCACCAGCAATTCGATTGGATCACCGCGTTTTCGATCGGGTTTGATCGATATCCGGCGACGAACTCGCGCTGGGGACCAGGCGAATGGGATTTTCTTCTTCGCGATCTGCAACGGCAACTCGCGCCTGGCGGCAAAATCTATCTCACGCTCAATCCACTACCGAATGGCGATTATCTTACATCGGAGCTGCGGGATTTCTTTTCCAAGCGCGGCGCCGACATCGAGCGCGAACGCATCTTCTTCACTAACGGCGTCCACAAAATGATGCGCGAGATCGACATCTTGTGACGCGTAACGACGGGAAGTTAGTTTTTCTTCCAAGGCTTCCAAGGCTGCAGCACGTTTTTCTGGCGCAACTTGCACTGGTCACTGACCAGCGTGAATTGCAGTGTGTCGTCCGTCCGCTTGAACTGGTAGACGCCGGGGCCTTCGCAGCCTTTCGGTTTCACTCCACCGGTGCGCTGGAGCGTGACCTGATCGCCCTGCACCGTGTAGGTTCCCCAAGCATCACGTCTTCCATGATGCTTCAGATCAACATCGAAGGTGCCGTCGGCCTTGATCGCCCAAACCGTGCCGAGGGGATTTGTCCAAGTCCCGACCAGCGCAGATTGTCCGGTCTGTTCGAACATGGCGCATCCCCCAAGCAGGGCGACCGCCGTGACAGCCAGAACAACTGAGATTTGCTTCTTCATGCCGCGATGCTGTTCGGAACGCGTGAATTTTTCAAGCATAGAAGGCCCGGCCGCATCTTTACTGGCCACGCCAGCGGCCTAGGTTTTGGCAATGTCGATTTCAGAAGAACAAGTTCGCGATGCGCTGCGCTCGGTCCGTTATCCTGGATTTAGCCGCGACATTGTGTCATTCGGCCTTGTTAAAGGTGTCCAGATTGATGGCGGTGAAGTCAAAGTGCAGCTCGCACTTGCCACCAACGATCCCAATATTCCGGCGACCATAAAAAACGATGCAGAAAAAATCTTGCGCGAGCTCGATGGTGTTCGCAGCGCAAAAGTTTTGATCGATATCCACGCGCCTCCAGCCGGTGCGGGCACGAGTGTTGGCGCCACCCGAATTCCGGGAATAAAGCACGTCATCGCGATTGCGAGCGGTAAAGGCGGCGTTGGAAAGTCTACCGTCGCCGCAAACCTCGCCGTCGCCCTTGAGCAAACCAAAGCGCGCGTCGGTTTGTGCGACTGCGACATTTACGGTCCAAGTATTTCTCTGATGTTCGGGACGCGGGAGCGACCAACCGCGACCGACGAAAATAAAATCATCCCGATAGAACAGTACAATCTCAAGCTGATGTCGATGGGCTTTTTGCTCGACGACACCTCACCTGCCATTTTGCGCGGGCCGATGGTGACGCGTTACACTCAACAATTTTTACGTCAGGTCGATTGGGGCGAGCTTGATTTTCTGGTGCTCGATCTGCCGCCAGGCACCGGCGACATTCAATTGACGATCGTTCAAACCGTCGCGCTTTCCGGCGCCATCATTGTCACGACGCCGCAGGAAGTGGCGCTGATCGATGCGCGCAAGGCCGCCACCATGTTTGAGAAGGTCAATGTTCCCGTGCTCGGATTGGTTGAAAACATGAGCTATTTCGTTTCGCCTTCGGATAACAAGCGATACGACATCTTCGGCAGCGGTGG
>CATPAT010000083.1 GCA_955652155.1 uncultured Chthoniobacterales bacterium
AAACATTTGCGAGTGCTGGAAAAAGCGGGACTTCTCCGGCGCCGCCGTTACGGACGAGTGCATGAGATGCAGTTGGAAGCGAAGCCGCTGAAGCAGGCCGCGGAATGGGTAGAGGAATATCGCAAATTTTGGGAAGGCACGCTCGATCGCCTGGCCGCCTACCTGGAAAGAACGAACAAGGCGAGAAAAGAGAAAACCTAAAACGATGTGTCCGGTATGCGTAGCAAACATGGCGCTGACGGCCGCAGGTGCGACTTCCGGCGGAGGACTAGCCGCGTTCGTCCTGAATAAATTTTACCGAAAGAAACAAACCAGCCAAACCAGGAGGGAACAAAATGAAACAAAAAGAGATGGAACTCGAAACGGAAGCGAGCGAAATGAATCGCTCTAGAATCGTGTCACCGCGGGAGTGGGAGGCTGCCTATCAGCAACTCCTCGTGAAGGAGAAGGCGTTGACCCGCGCCCGTGATGCCTTGGCGGCCGAGCGTCGGCGGGTGCCGTGGGTGGCCGTGAAGAAGAAGTACGAGTTCGACGGGCCAACGGGGAAGGCGAGCCTGCTCGACCTGTTCGACGGCCGCCGTCAGCTGATCCTCTACCGCGCGTTCTTCGAGCCCGGCGTGAAAGGCTGGCCCGAGCATGCCTGCGTCGGCTGCTCCATGGTCGCCGACCAGGTAGCCCACGTCGCCCATCTGAACGCCCGCGACACCACACTCGCGTTCACATCGCGCGCGCCGCAGAAGGAGATCGAGCGCGTGAAGGCGCGGATGGATTGGGAGATGCCGTGGTACACGATCACGGATGACTTCGACAAAGACTTCGGCGTGGACGAGTGGCACGGCACGAACGCGTTCATCCGCGACGGCGACAGTGTGTTCCGCACCTATTTCATCAACAACCGCGGCGACGAGTCGATGGGCAGCACCTGGAGCTACCTCGACATCACTGCCCTCGGGCGCCAGGAGGAGTGGGAGGACTCGCCGGAGGGCTACCCCCAGACTCCGACGTACGAGTGGTGGATTTGGCACGACGAACCAAACAAAACAGATGAGGATCGACCCGGCTTGGTGCAACTCCGCGCTTTCCGCGCTTCCTCGGCGGCGACACCGCATGAGGAAAAGAAAAAACCAAACGAAGGAAAGACCAAATGAAACTAGCGGAAATGGAATTAGATCGAGAAGTAGTATCGGAAGCGGAATGGCTGGTTGCGCGAAAAGACCTGCTGACCCGCGAAAAAGAATTTACCCGTCAGCGGGACGCGCTCAGCGCGGCGCGGCGGGCGTTGCCGATGGTCAAGATAGACAAGGAATACGTGTTTGATGGGCCGGATGGCAAAGAGACGCTGGCCGATCTGATCGACGGCCGCAGCCAATTGATTGTCTATCACTTCATGTTCGGTCCCGATTGGGACGAAGGCTGCAAGAGCTGCTCCTATCTGGCCGATCATTTTGACGGCGCCAACCGGCATCTTCCGCATCGCGACGTGACTTTCGTTGCGATTTCGCGAGCGCCGTTGCCCAAACTCGAAGCCTATAAGAAACGCCTCGGCTGGCGTTTCAAGTGGCTCTCGTCGTACGGCAACGACTTCAATTTCGATTATGGCGTGTCGTTCACGAAAGAAGACGAGAAAAAGGGTAAAGTCTCTTACAACTACGGCACGTGGGAGTTCATCAGCGACGAGCTTCCGGGGTTGAGCGTGTTTTATAAGGACGAAGCCGGCGACGTCTTTCACACTTATTCGACCTACGCGCGTGGCCTCGACCATTTGGTCGGCACCTACAACTTCCTCGATCTCGTGCCAAAGGGTCGCGATGAAAATCAGGACTCAACGATGGACTGGGTCCGGCGCCACGACGATTATTGAGAAACCAGCCATTCAAAAATATGAATCGCGTAACTCATTTTGAAATTTACACCGATGACCCCGAAGCGGTGCAGCCGTTCTATCGGGACGTTTTCGGTTGGAAGTTCGACAAGTTCAAAGGCGGTCCGATCGAGTACTGGCTGGTTACCACCGGCAGCGACCAGGAACCCGGAATCAATGGCGGCCTCACTCGCCCTCGCGAAGGCCAAAGCCCCGGAACGCTGAACACGATCGCCGTTTCATCGCTTGATCAAGCCATCAAGAAAATCGAGCAGCGCGGCGGAAAAATCTGTGCGCCAAAAATGGCGATCCCGAAAGTCGGCTGGCTTGCCTACGCGGAAGATCCAGGCGGCAACGTCTTCGGCGTCATTGAGCCGGATACGAATGCAAAGTGATTAACGAACTATGACTACAAAGAACGATTTGGCAGAGACGGTCATCGTCGAGCGAACTTTCAACGCTCCAGTCGCGCGAGTTTGGAAAGCGTTGACCGATGTCGATCAAATGCGCGAGTGGTATTTCGACCTGAAAGAGTTCAAGGCAGAGGTGGGCTTTGAGTTTGAATTCAGCGTCGAACACGAAGGCAACTCTTACCATCATCTTTGCCGGGTGACCGAGGTCGTTCCGCAAAAGAAGATCGCCTACACCTGGCGCTACAAAGGAGCACCGGGCGATTCGTTAGTGACGTTTGAATTGTCTGCCGACGGCAGCAAAACAAACTTGCGGCTGACGCATGAAGGTTTGGAAACGTTCCCGCAAACTCCGGCTTACGCGCGGAAGAATTTCGAGGCCGGATGGACCACCATTATCGGCTCCGAGCTTAAGAAGTTCGTGGAAGAAAAAGCATGAAAACAAACGAACCAGCATCAACAAACACGATCCGCCTTCACCGAGTCTTGCGCGCCGCTCCGGAAAAAGTTTATCGCGCCTTTCTCAATGCTGAGGCGTTGGCGAAATGGCTTCCGCCAAATGGATTCATCTGCAAGGTCCATCAACTGGACGCCAAAGTGGGCGGTGTTCACAAAATGTCGTTCACGAATTTTACCACCGGGAAAAGCCATTCTTTCGGCGGAACCTATGTCGATCTAACGCCAAACGCGCGGATTCGTTACACCGATAAATTCGACGATCCGAACCTGGCCGGCGAAATGCAGACGACGATCACGTTGAAAAAAGTTTCATGCGGGACGGAATTGAACATCGTGCAGGAAGGAGTGCCCGCCGCCATTCCGGCCGAGGCCTGTTATCTCGGCTGGCAGGAATCGCTCACTTTGCTGGCGGACCTTGTCGAAGCTGAGATTCCAGATTGAGGGCGAACAAATGAAAACAGAGGAGAAAACAAGGTTAGAGATCACACGTCTGATCAAGGCGCCGCGCGATCGCGTTTACGCGGCGTGGACCGATCCGGCGCAATTGAAGCAATGGTTCGGGCCGGAGAAGGTTCGGACTCGCGGCATCATCGCTAATGCGCGCGCCGGCGGCGAGTTTCGCTGGGATCTCATCGATCCAGAAGGCGAAGAGATGACGGTGTTCGGTGAATATCGGGAGCTAGTGCCGGGAAAGAAAATTGTCTTCACCTGGAAATTTGAAGACGACGAGGATTGGAAAAATCACACTAGCGTCGTCACAGTGGAGTTATCCGATCGCGACGGCGGCACGGAGTTGAAATTGACTCACGAGAAACTGCCAAGCGAACAATCGCGCGACGGTCATAATAATGGTTGGAACAGCGCGCTCGATAAACTGGAGAAGTTCTTTAACGAGTAATGGTCGATCAAACAGGAGAGGAAACATGAATACTGAACAAGTTGGACAAAAAGTGGTGGAATTGGTTCGCAAGCAAGCGTGGCACGAGGCGGTCGACACGCTTTATGACAAAGACATCGTGAGCGTCGAAGCGCGGACGATGGACGGCAGTTCGCCGGAAACGCGCGGGATCGGCGGCGTCCGAAAAAAGGTGGATTGGTGGCTGGAGAACATGCAGGTCCACAGCTTTCAAGCGACCGGACCATTCGTCGCGCACGATCGGTTCGTCGTGCAATACGACGTCGACGTTACCGATAAGAACTCGAAAGCGCGGAGACAACTGTCCGAAGTCGGCGTTTACACCGTGAAAAACGGAAAGATTGTCCGCGAAGAATTCTTACCGCGTCTGTAACCGACAGAGGATCGGATCCTTATCTCGGACCGTGCTCGTGAACTTTGGGCGGGTTAAAAATCCGTTCCCGTCGTGTTCGCGATCAAGCAGCCGGCCGATGTGGATGTCGGCGAAATTATTGTCCGTCCCACGGCGCAGAGTTAATCAGGGTGCGAGCCGCACGGGCACTGGCCTTTCGCTTAAGCGGCAATCTGGTCGCTCATCCCGCCATGCATCAATGCACGAACCATGTCCATGGAGTACAGGGCGTAGGGGAAGCCAAGTTCAATCCGGCTGGCCTCATTCAGCGCCTTCAACTGATCGGCAGAAAGTAAAAGATCGATACTCGCCAGGTTGTCCTGAAGTTGCGAGAGCTTGCGTGCCCCGATAATGGGAATAACCGGCACAGGCCCGGAACGCAACCAAGCCAGCGCTACCTGCGCCATGCTGCGGCCCACCTGGTTCGCCACCGTTTTGACGGCTGCGAGAATGCGGCCGGTTCTTTGTTCCTCGGGCATGAACTGCTTCAAACTATCTACGCTCATGCGGCCGGACTCAGAAGAACCGTGGCCGTGATATTTCCCCGTAAGCACACCTCTGGAAAGAGGTGACCAGGCGGTTACGCCAAGGTTAAGCGCCCTGGCCATCGGGATCAGTTCTCGTTCAACTGTTCGCTCGATCAGGCTATACTCCATCTGGAGAGCTACGAACGGAGACCAGCCGCGAAGAGAAGCCAGGGTGTTTGCTTGGGCGATCCACCAGGCCGGGAAATCGGATATGCCGACATACAGAACCTTTCCCTGGCGAACCAGATCATCCAATCCGCGCATGATCTCTTCAACTGGTGTGAGCTGATCCCAAATGTGAACCCAGTAAAGATCGATATAATCGGTCTGGAGCCGCTTCAGACTCGCTTCAACCGACTGCATCATGCTCTTGCGATGATTGCCTGCCGCGTTTGGGTCGGTTCCTGGAGTGGCGTTGGTGTATTTCGTGGCCAGCACCAGGCTCGCGCGGTGTCCCTTCATGAATTCGCCGAGAAACGTCTCGCTTGTGCCGTTGGTATAGATATTGGCGGTGTCGATGAAGTTACCGCCGGATTCGCGGAAGGCGTTATACACCTTTTGCGCTTCGTCCTTGGGCGCTCCCCAGCCCCAATCATCGCCGAAGGTCATGGTGCCAAGGGCGAACTCCGACACGCGCAATCCTGATCTTCCGAGGAGTCGGTATTTCATAGTCATGTTTGATGTTTTGCTGGATTTCGGGGCAGGCCGACCACCTTTGTGACCTTTATCCAGGAGCGTTTTCGTGAACTTTGCGCGGATTGAAGATCCGGTTCCACCCATCGTCGAAGTTGAAGATCGACATGTTCAGCACCAGCATCGCATCGTGAGATCGCCGCTGCTGGCGCTGGAGAATTCCTCGCCAGCGGTGGCCGGCCCGCCGCCGACCAC
>CATPAT010000084.1 GCA_955652155.1 uncultured Chthoniobacterales bacterium
AGATATGCGCGTGTTGATCTCCGATGACCACCTATACTTAAAAAAATCGCTGGAGGCCCTGGTTCGCGCCTGCAAGCATGAAATAGTGGACGTGGTCGGTTCGGGCTTCGAAGCCATTCAAGCGTACACCCGGCTTCATCCCGATCTCGTCTTAATGGATTATCGGATGCCGAAACTGAACGGCGCCACCGCCTGCCGCAACATTCTCGCCAAAGATCCGAGCGCGCGCATCATTCTCCTTACCGGCTGGTCGCCTTCGGACGAAGCCTCTGCATCGGGCGCGATCGCCATCTTGCTAAAACCGATCGATCTGGAACGGCTCAACGCCACGCTCAACAGCGTGGCCGAAACATTGTCAGTGCCGTCGCCCGCGGAAATGCCGATTCCCGGAGTCTCTTTTCAGCAGGATTCAATCGATTACTCTCAGCCCGTTTCTCAGCCCTCGCCAGTCGTTGCGGCTTCTTTAGAAATGAGTTTTGACCTCGATTCCCCCGCAAAATCATCTCCAACAAAGCGGGGGAAGGTAGTGCGTTGAACGTTTTCTGATTCCGTTGATTCGTTCACTCCCGCTAACTCACCGCCTACCTCGGCGGTCGGACCATCTACCCGACTGCTTCCCAGCACGTCGTGTTCTCTGTCCTCTGACCTCTGCTCTTCCCTCCTCAACATCTCAACTCCCCTGTCGCGCCGTAATCCGTGAAGGCGGATCAACTGCTAAACTGCTCAACTGCTCAACTGCTCAACTGCTCGAGATGCGTCCACTTCGCCGCCGAGATTCGAAATGTGTTTGGTCAGATGAGGTGACTAACAGTGCGTAATGAAATCAGTGCGACTGGTCTTCGAATAAAGGCGGACAAACAGTTTTTTCGTCTTGACCGACCATTCCGCGACGCGGTTCGATCGGGGAAGCTATCGGCTATCATTGAAGTCTTGCTCCGTGCTCAACTTTCCGGAGACCGGGCGCGCCGGACAGCGGAAAAGATCTTAGCCGATGAGCGACGTCGCCGTTTGGTTTTGACTTCTGATTTCTGACCTCCTTGGCTCGCCGTAATCTTGATGAAGGCGGCTGTCCTCCCTGGCACGCCGTAGTTGAAACGTAGGCGGCTGACCTCTGACTTCAGTCGTCACTGCGTTCCAGCTTTTCAGCATTTCAGTTCGTCAGTTTCTCCTCAACCCCTCAACTTCTCTTCCCGCTTTTCAGTCTTTGCTTCAGCTCCTTGCCCGTCGCAATTTCGAAATTCGAAATTGCTTCATTTTTACTTTGTAATTAAAGAACCCTTCGCTCCCTCATGAACGACCTGGAATTAGTCAAAATCGAGCGACGGATTTATTCGATCCGTGGAGTTCGTGTGATCCTCGACGCCGACCTGGCGGTCCTTTACGGCGTTTCGACCAACGATTGAACGAGCAGTTCCGGCGCAACCGAAGGCGGTTTCCGGATGATTTTGCGTTTCAACTCACTGCGGAGGAAGCCAGTTCTTTAAGGTCGCAATTTGCGACCGCATCGCTCGCGCCAAGGTCCATCCGGTCGCAAAATGCGACCGCATCGAAGCGGAATGTTCGCTACCGACCCTACGCCTTTACCGAGCACGGAGCGCTGCAAGCGGCGAATATCCTCAACAGTGCAAATGCCGTCCACATGAGCGTGTTCGTCATTCGCGCTTTTGTGAAAATGCGCGAGCACGTCGCGACCAACGCTGCGATTCTGAAACGTCTCGCCGAGATCGACAAGTCGTTGCTCGTGCACGATTCCGCACTTCGCGACATCTACCAAAAGCTTCTGCCACTTTTGTCACCCCCGCCCGATCCACCCCGGCGGAAGATCGGCTTTCATCCCTCGAGCAAATGACGCCCATTAACTGATAACGATTAACCGAAAGCTCCGCTTTCTCCTCCCCTCAACATTTCAACTGCTCAACTTCTCAACTGCTTATGTTTAACGTCATGAAACTTGTGTTCCCCATCATCTTCGTAACCACTCCCGCTCACTCACCGCCTGCCTCGGCGGTAGGACCATCTACCCGGCGGCGTCCCCGCACGCCATGTTCTCTGTCCTCTGACCTCTGTCTTCTGTCCTCGGCATTTCGCCTTTCAAATTCTGCAATTAACTTTCGACCGCCGGAACAACGAAGACGTAACTTGGCGAAAAATTAAATAACGCTTCGCATGGAGTTCACCCGCCGCGGAGGGCAATTCCCTTCGCGTGGGTCCAAAGCGACTCCCGATGTCGAATACTTAGAAATGACGCCAGTGTTCCTTCCCACAGGACAATCTTTGCCCGCTGCCCAAACGGCACGTAAGATCGTCGCTAGGCACGACCTATGTCCGGTGAAAAGGAGACCGCGCTCCGGCTTGAGATCGCGCACGTATTGTGCGTCGATATCGTCGGCTTTTCCAAATTGTTGATCGACGAGCAGACCGAAGCGCTGCAGGCGCTAAATCAGGTCGTGCGCAAGAGCGATGCGTTTCGTGCTGCAGAGAAGGCCGGCCAGCTCATCCGGCTTCCCACCGGCGATGGCATGGTGCTTGTCTTTACTACCTCACCGGATGCGCCGGTGGAATGCGCTTGGCAAATCAGTCAGGCGCTCAAAGCACAGCCGAGCCCCGAGGTCCGCATGGGCGTCCATAGCGGCCCGGTGCACGAGCTGAGTGATGTGAATGAGCGCACGAATATGGCCGGGGCGGGAATCAATATCGCGCAACGCGTAATGGATTGCGGCGATGCTGGCCATATTCTGGTTTCAAAACGTCTAGCCGATGACTTGGCGCAATATCGGCGCTGGCAGCCTTATCTTCATCCGCTTGGCGACTGCGAGGTGAAACACGGCCAGATGGTATCCGTGGTTAATCTTTACTCCGATCTGGTTGGTAATCCTGAGCCGCCTTCCAAGTTCGTAAACGCGGCCGCGGCGAGATCAGCATCGCGGGTGACTGGAACAACAAAGTCATCGCATCTTCCCGCGCTCATCAGCCTCATCGTTTTTCTCGCCTTACTCGGCGGTGGCGCCGCCTGGTTCTTAAATCGTCGCTCCGTATCAACTACTCCCAAGTTTCTTGAAAAGAGTATCGCGGTCTTGCCCTTTGCCAATCTCAGCGCCAACCAGGAGAATGCGTTTTTTACCGAGGGGATTCAGGATGAAATTCTGACCGATCTCGCCCGCATCGCGGATTTGAAAGTCATTAGTCACACTTCCGTCACTCAATACAAAAGCGGCGTTGAACGAAACCTGCGCGAGATCGCAAAACAACTGGGCGTTTCACATCTGGTGGAAGGGAGCGTGCAACGTTCAGCCAATCGCGTCCGGGTAAATGCGCAACTGATCGATGCCCGCACCGACACGCATCTTTGGGCGCAAACCTACGATCGCGATCTGGCTGATGTGTTCGCCATTCAAAGTGAGATCGCCAAAACCATCGCCGACCAACTCCGGATAAAACTTTCACCCGGGGAAAAAGCTGAGATTGAAACACCGCCCACTTCGAATCTCGCCGCCTTCGACCTTTACACTCGGGCACGCGCCCTCCTCTCGCGCGGTGCCTATAGTTCCGAGCTTATCCCAATACTGAAGGAGGCCTTCCAACTCCTGGATCAAGCCGTCGCACTCGACCCGAATTTCTTCCTGGCTTACGTCCACCTCGCGTTCGTTCACGAAACTCTTTACTTTGTGGGCGAAGATCACACCCCGGCCCGGCGCGCTCTCGCCGAAGCCGCCCTCCAAACCGCCATTCGACTACGGCCCGATGCCGGTGAAACGCATCAAGCCATCGCCGCCCATCGCTACCATGAT
>CATPAT010000085.1 GCA_955652155.1 uncultured Chthoniobacterales bacterium
CTCGATTACGATGTCGCGCTCGATCTGCATCTTTATTTTTACACCATGCGCGACGTGATCCGTTGGGCGATCGATCAACGGTTGCGCTTCTATTACAGCGGTCCGCTCAACTATGATCCGAAGCTGCATCTCGGCCACGAGCTCGCGCCGCTCGATCTTTACGTCTTGCACACGCGAGCGTGGCTTAATCCTATCTTTCGGTTGGCCGTGAAATATCTCGAGCCGACGCGGCACGACCCAATTTTGAAGAAATTTTCGAACGCAGATCAGCTTTGAGTCCGAGCCGGACTGGCATTATTGGCTCGATATGACAAACAATCGGCCGTCTGGATTTGCCAATCCGTGGTTTCAGCTCGGGCTGAATATCATCTGTGTGGTTCTTTACGAATTACTGCTGAAGGCGGGCGCCAAGGCCACGGCCGATCCGTCTAAAAGCTGGTCGTGGATAGGAATAACCGGACTCGCGTCGCCGCTAATTTGGCTGGCGATTGTCGTTATTATCCTCGATCTCGTGATCTGGCTCTACGTTCTGAAATATATTCCCCTCTCCATCGCGTTTCCGTTGTCGCGGCTGGTGGATGTGCTGGTCCCGATAAGCTGCTGGCTCATTCTTAAGGAGGGAATTTCTTCGCTCCGATGGTGCGGGATCGCTTTGGTGATTATTGGACTGGCTATCGTCGCAAAGCCGGCTGCTCGTTTGGAGGAGCGTTTATGACCTGGTGGTCGCTTATTCTTATTTTGGTTTGGCTGGGGACGTTCGTGGCTGGTCAGCTTTTTTTTAAGAGAGCAATGGAATCATCCGGCGTGGCAGGATTCCGGAATCGCCAGACTATCTCCATTCTAAGCGCCGGGATTCTGCTGATGACTGTTTCGTTTTTTCTAAATCTCGGTTTGCTCCAACGTTTCGATCTCAGTTACCTCTATCCGTTCCAGGGTTTGAGCGTCATTATCATCACGCTGATGGCGGCGGTCATCTTGAAGGAGAAATTAACGTTGCGACTGACACTCGGCACGTTGCTGATCACCGCCGGGGTCGTGCTCGTTTCAATGAGCTAAGATTGGCCACAACCGTTCCAGGGTCGCGAAGTTAATTTTTCGAATCTCGGCCGCAGTTGGCCTTTCGAGCTTCGGATGGTCCCACTCTGAAGCGAACCGTTGTTTCCAACGCGCGTAATTCGCTTCCGAAAAGCCGCCGCAGATGTCGCCGGCAATGACTCGAGCCTGTTTGCGCAGTCTCCCGAGCGCCCATTCGAGATCCGCGACCGTGAATCGGCCATTCTCCCAATTTGTCACGGCGTCCTCCGGACGAAGACAATCGAGATCGATTGTGACGTAAACTTCGCGACCCGCGATATTCGCCGCGAATGCTTCGAATTTATCTCGCCAATTCTCGCGCAGGATCGCCCCGCGGCGTTGTCGATCTTTCATCGGACGCTGGTCAACCCAGGGATGAACTTCAAGCCGGCCTTCTCTTTCGCCGCGCCGATTGGCAAAGATATTGTGCGGCCACCAGCATTCGAAATTTCCGCAGCCCCAAATGGCGACGCGCTGAACATTCGCGAGCTCGAGCGCGCGATTGATCCAGCCGCCACAGCCCCACTTTGGCGGACGAAGGTCCCAGTCCGGATGATTATCAAATGAAATGAGAACGACCGGTCCGCTCAACCGGCGAAGCCAAAGCGCGCTGAGATAATGGAAGTCGCCCGAGCCGTAGAGAATGAACGGCGCGACTTGCCGAGCGAATTCGCTGTAGAATTTCTCGACCAACGATGGCGGCACCGAAAAACGCAGTTGCGGGCCCCAATTGCGCGCATCAAGCGCCGCCAAGTTTAGCGGCTCATCTCGCCACGCGTCGTCGAGATTAAGATGCAGGGCGTGGCTCAGAAAATTATTTGGGCGGACGCGATTGGAAGCGGTTATCGTTTTGTTTCGCGACCCGAAGATTTTCTGCCGCCTCGGTCAGCGTCGGATCGATTCGCAACGCTTCCTCGTACTGGATAATGGCCTGCGAAGTTTTGCCCTCCTTTAGCAGCAAAGTGCCGAGATTGCTGTGAATATCGGCTCGTTTCGGATCGAGCCGGGCCGCTTCGAGATAATGCGCTTCAGCTTTCTGCGAATCACCTTTGGTCAAAAGGGCCGTCGCCAACTCAGAATGGGCATCGGCCAGATTAGGATCGACGTCCAAGGCGCGTTGATATTGCGCGATCGCGGCATCCAGCTCTCCTCTTTTGTCGAGAAATGCGCCGTAGGTGTAGAAAAGACGCGCCGATTTCGGACTAAGACGGATCGCAATCTGGTATTCAGCCCGAGCCTCGTCCGCCCGGCCCAGGCGCTCGAGAAGATAAGCATATCCGGAATGGACCTCGCCCGCGCCGGGATCGAGGTGGATCGCCTGTTCGTAATATTTCTTGGCTTCACCCAACTTCGACTTCGACATCATCATCGACGCCATATTGACATGCACCTTCATGTAGCCGGGATCGATTCGCAGAGCTGTTTGGTATTCCTTCTCCGCTTCGTCGAACCGGCCGAGCTGCTGTAAGACCGCGCCGTAATTGTAATGTGCTCGCGCACTGGCCGGCAGATCAGCGGCCACATGACTGGTGCGATCGGCGGGCGGAGCCGCGCGGTACACTCTTCCAAACGACATTGCCGCGAGCGGAAGGACAAAGGCGACTGCCCACTTGCTTGCGTGCAACGCCCAACTCGGCAAAAACCCGCCCAGGTTCACATCCGCCGTGCCGCCGGCCAATCCCAGTGATTGGCGCGTCGATTTCTCGCGAACTTTCCAGATGAAACCGTCGTAGTAAAAATGCAGTAGCCCTGATGCGGCCACCAAACCGGTCAGCACACGCGTCAGCGTTTCCAATCCAATAGTCGAATTCAAGTAACCGATGGAACCGTAAGCGAAGACCAATCCCACATAGAGTCCGATCAAGGATCCGCTGCGACGAAAAATGAACCGCATGAATCCACCGATGGAGCTGTCCTTCTCCACCCGGTTGCGGTTGTAAATCCAAACCAGGGAGAGGTACTGCACATCATGAAAAACTTCGAACAACGCGATACCGGCAAGAATGTTTGCCACGCCGTTATTGCAGTACCACCAAAACGCAACGCTGGTGATAAAGAGCGCCAGCTTCACCGGATTCTGTCGGGTTCCGGCAACCCACATTCGCACGTAATTCGCCAGCCAAAGAATCGATACCGACACGGCGGCAAAGAGCAAAGTTTGCTGCAGACCGTGAATTCCGCCCGGCGAAATAAACGGCAGCCCGCATCCGTAGAATCCCTCCAGGGTGTCGGTCATCCGGGCCGGTGAAAGAATCACTCCCGCCGCGAACCAGATCCCGCACATAGCGAAGTCAAGCCGTCGAGTCAGCACCGCAAACGACCCGGTCTTGGCATCGTAAATCCGGCCAAAACCATACGTCTGCATCATCCCGTGCCAGATGCCCCAGATAAACACGATCATCACGACTGGATTCGTCTTGATGTCCCAAAAATAAAAACCGACGCAGATCGCGAGCAGGAAAATGGGAGCGATAATGAAGCGCCAGCGAAACCGCTCGAACAATGCGCGGTCGCCATAGGCGCGAATCATTCCGGGCAAGTGATGTCCCATCGCGCCAAAAGCGGCGACGAAAAGATAGATTTCCTGCGCACTCCAGCGTGCCTGAGCCAAAGTGAAGAGTGGAATAATTAGCAACGGCGTCCCGACGTAAAGAATCAGATCGCGCCAGCTGTCGAGAATCCAGACGTTGCGCTTTGGCACCGTGGTCGGAACCGGCGGGACAGTTTGCGGACGCGAGAATGCGGTGACGTGCTGCATGGCCTGCGGGGGCTCTATTTTCCTCAGATCGGCCGGAAAATCAATCCCGGGCTACGCCGACAGCCTCGGAAGATCGGCATCTTCCATGAGCGCGTTTTCCCGGGTAGGCGCGAAGGTAAGAGGACAGTGGTGAATCATACCCAAACCGAAAAACTAAAAGACCACGAAAAAGAGCGAGACCTGTTTTGCGTGGTGAACGACGCCTTTCGCGTCTTCGCGCGCCGATCGGCCGCCCTTCTTGGCAGCGCTTGGGCTTTTGCTGGAGCCATGCTCGTGATCCTGGTCTGGCTTCTCACCGGTCCAACATTTCATTTTTCCGATACCTGGCAGCTGATAGTCAATACGGGAACGACCATCGTTACGTTCCTGATGGTGTTCCTGATCCAAAACACCCAGAACCGCGACGCTAAAAGCGATGCATTTGAAGCTCGACGAAATCATTCGCGCGTTAAAGAAGGCACGAAATGAGCTGGTCGATCTGGAAGATCTTTCCGACGAAGAGCTGGGGAAAATCGAAGAGCAATTCAGACAGCTGCGAAAAAGAGCCGAGCGCGACGGAAATCAACTATCCCGCCATGCTAAGCCGGCCGAATTGCGCTGAGCTTCTTCGTTAATCGTCTGGTTTTCGCGCGACGCCTGTTCTCAGAAAAACTTTACCGCTCGGACAAAGGCGAAACACTTCGCAGTTCGCGCAGTCTGGTTTGCGCGCAAAACAGCGGCGTCGGCCGTGCCAGATCAACCAGTGGCTCCAAACGGTCCAATATGTTTTTGGAACTAGTTCCATTAAGTCGCGCTCGATTTTCTCCGGGTCCTTCTGCTTCGTTAAGCCGAGTCGTTGCGACAAACGGATCACATGCGTGTCGACCACGATCCCTTCATTTATGCCGAAGGCGTTTCCCAAAACAACATTTGCCGTTTTTCGACCGACGCCTGGCAGCTCGCGCAGTTCTTCCATCGAGTCAGGAACTCTTCCGCCAAATTTGGTGGTGATGGTCGATGTGGCCGCGCGAATGCTTTTCGTTTTGTTGCGATAAAATCCGGTCGACTTGATCGCGTTCTCCAGCTCAGCTTGCGGCGCGTTGGCATAATCTTTCGCGGTGCGATATTTCTTGAACAGCACCGGCGTGACCATGTTCACGCGCTTATCAGTGCATTGCGCCGACAGAATCGTGGCAATTAAAAGCTCGAGCGGATTCTTGAAGTTTAGCTCGGTGTGCGCGTTTGGATAAATCTTCGGCCACGCTTTCAGTAACTGCGCCACGCGCTCGCGAGTTGTCACGAGTCAGATCTTGCACGCTTCGTGCAAGATCGACAACTAACCTTGCTCCGCGTAGCGGTCGAGTTTCTGCGCGAGCTCCGGCGGAACGTGGGCGACGATCAGAGCACCTTCGCCTTCGTAATGCAGCTCGAGCACGTGACCAACCCGATGAATCTCAGCGATCAGCGCCGATTCGCTCGCGGGAATCCTGAAACGCGACCGCAATCGCCACGCGCTCAGCGCATCCTGCAACGCCTGCACCAGATTGTTCACGCCTTCGCCAGTCCGTGCCGAGATCGCTACACTTCCCGGAAATCGTTTGGTGTAAGTCTCGGCCAGTTCGCGATTCGCCAGGTTGTCGAGCTTGTTGAAAACGATCACCGTCTGCTTTCCGAACGCGTTGAGTTCCTTGATCACGCCCTCGACTGCTTCCATCTGATCGTCCACGCGAGGATGACTCAAATCGACAATATGAATCAGCAAATCGGCTTCGCCCACTTCTTCGAGCGTTGCTTTAAACGATTCGATCAATGTGTGCGGCAACTTTCGCAAGAACCCCACCGTGTCGGTGAGCAGAACGCGTTGTTTGTTAGGCAAAACGAAACTGCGCGTTGTCGGATCGAGCGTGGCAAAAAGTCTGTTCTCGGCCACGACAGCTGCGCCGGTAAGCAAATTCAACAGCGTGGATTTGCCGGCGTTGGTGTAACCGACCACAGCCGCGACCGGCCATTGATGACGCTTACGACCTTGGCGTTGAACCGCACGTGTTTTTCGAACCGCTTCCAGCTCGCGTTCAAGTCGCGCAATCCGTTCTTGCACGCGACGACGGTCGACTTCCAATTGCGTTTCACCCGGGCCCCGCGTGCCGATGCCGCCGGTCTGGCGGGACAAGTGATCCCACATCCGCGTCAATCGCGGCAGCAAGTATTGCAATTGGGCCAGCTCGATTTGTAAACGGCCTTCGCGACTGCGCGCGCGCTGCGCGAAAATATCGAGAATGAGCTGGGTGCGATCGAGCACTTTCCGCGCGAGTAAGTTTTCCAAATTGCGGCCCTGCGCGGGCGAAAGTTCGTCGTCGAAAATTACCGACGTGACTTCTCGATCTTGGAACGAGTCCTTGATCGCTTCCGCTTTACCTTTGCCGATGTAATACGGCGCGGTCGGTTTCTGTAGCTTTTGGGTTACGGTGTCAACGACTTCCGCGCCGGCGGAATTCGCCAGCTCGGCCAATTCTTCGAGCGAATCCTGCAGGTCCCATTTCGAAACGCCTTGTTTCTCCAAACCGATTAAGAGAGCGCGCTCGTGAGTGTTTTTCGGACGTGTTTCAATCATTCCCTTGCGCTACCCCGAAAGACCTCGCGAGTTGCGAAATCTCTTTCACGGCTTCGTTCTGACTTAGAAGCGATAAATTCAGCGGTTGAAAATTAGTTTGTCGCCGAAACCAGGTCAACTGCCTTTTAGCGTAGCGGCGCGTCGCTTGTTGAATTGCGGCCACGCATTGCTCGCCACGGGACGAGTCCGTCCGACTGGCGGACAAGACCGACATCTTGCCATCGAGCAGCTCACGAATCTCGCGTAGCCCAATCATTTTAGATGCGGTTTCGCTCATCGCGCCGGCGTTGCGCGCTTCTTCGATAACGCCATTCTCAAACATCGCTTCCACCCGGCGATTAATTCGCTCATAAATCTGGTCACGTTCGCGAAAGACGAAAACACCGTCGGTGCCAACGTCGCTTTCCCATTCTTTTCGCCGTCCAGAGATTTTCTGCTCGCCAAGCAAACAAACTTCGATCGCGCGGACCAACCGCCGGCGATTTTTTAGATCGATCTTGCTTGCGGCTTCTGGATCCAGCGCCAGCAATTTGTTCTGCAAATCATGCAGACTTAGCTCGTCGAGTCGCGCGCGCAGATCGGGATCTGCCGCCGGCGCGCTCAATAAGCCATGCGTCAACGCTTTGATGTAAAGTCCGCTGCCCCCAACCACAATTGCCAGTTTGCCCCGCGAATGAATTTCCGAGATCGCCACTAAAGCGCGCTCACGAAATTTCGCCGCGCTCATCTTGTCCAGGATCGACACCGTCCCGATGAGATGATGCGGGACTTTTGCCAGCGTCCCCGTCTCCGGTTTTGCCGTTAGCAGATCGAGCCCGCGATAAATTTGGAACGCGTCGGCGCTTACGATTTCAGCACCGACTTTGGTCGCAACGTCAGCCGCGATCTCCGATTTGCCGGTTGCGGTCGGGCCGACAACGAAAAAGACGCTGCGCATAAAAAACAAATCGGGAGACGCGCGCCTTCAATCGGCGCCAGGTCTCCCGACTAAAATCACTGGCTGCGATTAATCGTGCGAATCGTGCGACTGTTCGCTCGATTTCGCGCCGCTGACCACGAGCTTGCGGCCGAGGAATTCCTTGTCGTGCAATTCATCCACCGCGCGCTTGGCCTCCTCGATCGTTTGCATTGACACAAACGCGAAACCTTTTGAGCGCTGGTTGTGGCGGTAGCTCACGACTTCGGCGTTTTGGACATGGCCGACGCCGTTGAAGAGCTCGAAGAGATCGCTCTCGGTTGCGTCGAAGGACAAATTGCCAACGTAAAGACGCGGCGATGTAA
>CATPAT010000086.1 GCA_955652155.1 uncultured Chthoniobacterales bacterium
CTCGTAGGTTGCTACCAATTCTTTCAGTGCATCGGTGAGACTGGCGGCCGCGTAAACATTCAGTTCCGCCGCATGAGTTTGAAATGGAACTGTTGCTGCCATGGTTATGAGGAGGCCTTTCCAGACACTCTGCATGGCGCAGTTTGATTGTTTTCGACGCTGTGGCAAGAAAGCACTGCAAATGTTCTCGCTGCTTCAGCGCTTTTTCTTTGCTGGACTGCCATTAATGTTCGGCGTGGCAGCGACCGGCCCAGGCAAAGCATCATCTGAATTTACGAACCGACTCGCGCGGGAGAGGTCGCCGTATCTTCTTCAGCACGCGCATAATCCGGTCGATTGGTATCCGTGGGGCGAAGAAGCATTCGCCAAAGCGCGTCGCGAAAACAAACCCATCTTTCTCTCGATCGGTTATTCGACCTGTCACTGGTGCCATGTGATGGCACACGAATCGTTCGAGAATGAAGAGACGGCCGCGATCATGAATCGCGAATTCGTGAACATCAAGGTCGATCGCGAAGAACGGCCCGATGTCGATCGCGTTTACATGACCTTCGTCCAAGCGACAACCGGGGGCGGTGGTTGGCCGATGAGTGTCTGGCTCACGCCCGATTTGAAACCGTTCGTCGGCGGAACTTATTTTCCGCCGGTAGATCGATACGGCCAGCCCGGTTTTACGAAAGTATTAGAACGAATCGCGGCGGCGTGGAAGCAAGACAACGAAAAAATTGCCAAGCAGGGATCCAAAATTGTGGAAGCCCTTCGCGAATCGCAGAACGCGCAGCCGGAAGCGGCTGCCAAGATCGACGATCAACTTTTTCAAACCGCCTACGAACAGCTTTCTCGGAGTTTCGACGACAAAGAAGGCGGATTCGGCACTGCGCCGAAGTTCCCGCGTCCAGTCTCGTTGAATTTTCTAACGCGATTTTACAGCCGCGATCCGAAGAGCGAGTCCGGCAAACATGCGTTGGAGATGGATTTGGTCACGCTTCGTAAAATGGCGGCTGGCGGAATGCATGATCATCTCGGCGGCGGGTTCCACCGCTATTCAGTCGATCGTTACTGGCACGTTCCGCACTTCGAAAAGATGCTCTACGACCAGGCGCAGCTCGCGAGCGCCTACTTGGACGCACTCCAAATCACAAACGACCCTCACCTCAATCCTCTCCCTGGCCAGGGAGAGGAAGGTGCGAAGCGGCAGGTGAGGGACGAATTTGAGGCCGTCGCGCGCGATATTTTGGATTACGTCGCGCGAGACATGACCTCGAAGGGCGGCGGATTTTTTTCCGCCGAGGATGCCGACAGTCTTTTCGAACACGGAAAACCCGAGCACGGCGAAGGTGCATTCTATGTTTGGACCGAGAAACAGATAGACACCGCGCTCGGCGACGATTCCTCCATGTTTAAATTCCACTACGGAGTTCAACCGCACGGCAACGCGCCCGAAGGCAGCGATCCGCAAGACGAATTTCGCGGTAAGAATATTTTGATCGGGCGCCACACGATTGCGGAGACTGCGAAGCATTTCAAAAAAAGCGAAGACGAAGCGCGACAGTCGCTTGCACGCAGTCGCGAAAGGTTACTATCCATCCGAAACAAGCGGCCACGTCCGCATCTGGACGACAAAATCATCGCGGCATGGAACGGCTTGATGATTTCAGCTTACGCCCGGGCGGCGCAAATTTTGGATGAGCCACGTTATCTTGAGAGTGCGACGCGAGCAGCAAAATTCCTGCGCTCAAATCTTTACGACGAAAAAAGCAAACTGCTTTTTCGAAATTACCGCGAAAGTCGAAGCGATATCGAAGGCTTTGCCGACGATTACGCCTTCGTTATCCAAGGAGCTCTAGATCTTTATGAAGCATCGTTCGAGATCGAATGGCTCAAGTTTGCGATCGAGCTGCAAGAAACGCAGGACCGATTGTTTTTCGATGAAAAGGCTGGGGGCTATTTCTCTACCAGTGGCAAAGACAAGAGTGTGGTCCTGCGAATGAAGGATGATAACGACAGCGCTGAACCGGCGGCGAGTTCTATCGCGGCGTTAAATCTCTTGCGACTCGCCCAATTTCGGGACGACAAGAAACTGGACGAACGCGCTCGGAAAACCATCGACGCATTTGCGCCAACGCTTTCGCATTTCGCAAGCGCCATGCCGCAAATGCTGGTTGCGGTCGATTACTCTTTAAGCAAGCCAAGCCAAATCATTATTGCCGGAAAGATCGATCCGCCAAAGGACGGATTCGCCGTGGCGAACAATGAACAAACGAAAGCGTTGCTCAAAGAGGTTCATCACCATTTTCTGCCAAAGAAAATTCTGATCCTGGCCGATGGTGGCGAAGGCCAGCAATTCTTTTCCGAAAAGAACGAGGCGATTCCCGCCATGTCGCCCATCGACGGCAAATCCGCGGCCTACGTCTGTGAAAATTTCACCTGCAAAGCGCCGGTGACCGATCCGAAAGCGTTAGGAAATCTCCTATCAGTTCCCTAGACGCCTTCGACGAGGATCATGTTCGTCTTGGCGGTGCGGTGGCGCATTTTGCGCGGTTCGCGGTATTCCTCGCAGTTCAGCCATTCTTTGGCGCGTTCCATCGATTCGAACTGAAGCACGACAATCCGTTTCGGATTCCAATCGCCTTCCAGCACTTCGGCTTTGCCGCCGCGCGCAATATATTTACCGCCGTATTTGTGAACGGTCGCCGCAGCTTGCTTCTTGTATTCTTCGTAGCCGACGGGATCGACAATCTCGATTTCGACAACGACGTAAGCGGACATCTTAAAAGAAGTAGGAAGTTGAAATTAGAAACTAGAAAACAACTTAGAAGCGCGGGCCGCCGTTGCGATCTTTGGCCGCTAACTCGGGAATTTGTTTGCGGCGGCGGAGACGTAACCAGTTGTTCCAGGTTTTGCGCAGGCTGTCGCGCGGTGTGAGATATCGCTGGTTGAGTTCGTTGCTCTTGAGGATCTGAGCGAGAATTCCTTTCACGGAAAAATCGTCCGTATTCAAAATAGTGTAAGCTGTGCCGACGGCCGCGGCGTGATGCGCGTCACTGGCTGCAACCATGGGCAGACCGCGAATCTGCGCATATTTGAACGCATAACGATTGTAGCGGCGCAGGGTGGTCGCGGCGTTGAAAACTTCGATCGCATCAACCGGTAGCGTTTCCAGGACCGAGAAACGAATCCCGGCGCGGAAAAGATCGTAGGGGTGCGGCGGGATCGCGAGGCCGCCGCGCTCGTGAATAAGTTCGCAAACCTCGCGCGCCGGCTTTCCTTTCAAGTAAGGCAGCCCCGCGCCGATGCAAAGCAGGTGGCCGTCGGCCGTCGTGACTTCGACACCGGGCAGAACCAGAAAGCCGTCGACCGGCTGGCCGTCGAGACGCATTAGACCTTTTTCGAGCATGTAAGTCACCGCGTCGCACGTGTTGTGGTCGGTCATGGCGATGCCGTGCAAGCCTTTCGCGCGCCCGGCCGCGATCAACTCCTCCGGAGTGGAAACGCCGTCGCCGGAAAAAAGCGAATGAGTGTGAAGATCGAAATTGAAGGGCATTGGTGGGGTTGGATGTCGATCTTACATTCTTGGCGGCGGCAAACTAAGCGAGCTCCTCGGCGAGCACATCCGGCTCGGATGCGGCTTCTGATGGCATTTCGGTCGGTTGATTAAACTGCAGATCGTAGAGGCGACGATAGTAACCCGATTTTTCGAGCAGCTCAGCGTGGGTGCCGATTTCTTTAATGCTGCCGTGATCAAGCACGACAATTTTGTTGGCCGACAGAATCGTGGAAAGCCGATGCGCGATCGCGATGACCGTTCGCCCGGCTGCGAGTTTCTCGAGCGCTTTCTGGATTTGTTTTTCCGATTCGGTATCGAGTGATGAAGTCGCTTCGTCGAGCAAAAGAATGGGCGCGTTTTTCAAAAGGGCGCGCGCGATGGCGAGACGTTGTTGCTGACCGCCCGAGATGAGGCAGCCTTTATCGCCAATAACGGTGTCGTAGCCGTCCGGCTGCGCCAGAATAAATTCGTGAGCGAACGCGGTCTGCGCGGCCGCGTAAACTTCTTCCGAGGTGGCATTGGGGCGACCGAACTGAATGTTTTTGAAAATCGTGTCGTGAAATAAAAACGTTTCCTGGGTGACGAGGCCGATTTGCTCGCGCAAGGATTTTTGGATCAACGTGCGCAAATTGTGGCCATCAATTTTCACCGCGCCGGAGGTTGGATCGTAAAGCCGCAGAATGAGCGACAAAATAGTGCTCTTGCCGGCGCCGCTTGCGCCAACGAGCGCATAAGTTTTACCGGGCTCGATGTGCAGATTGATATCGCGCACCGCGTCAGTGACGCCCGTCGAGTAGCGAAAAGTTACGTTTTCAAACTCGATTCGGCCCTTGGAAGAAACCAATTCAACCGCGTCTGGCGCGTCTTGCACCTCCGGCGTGGAATCGAGGATCGAGAAAATCTGAGTGGTCGCACCGAGCGAGCGCTGCATCACGATATGAAGCTTGCTCAGCGTTTTGATCGGCTCATAGATGATGAAAATTCCGGAGAGGAGCCCGAAGAATCGGCCGGCACTGAGGTTCGTCGCGTAAACATAGAAAAGCGCGAGTCCGACGCCGATCGAGGCAATAATTTCGACGAGCGGCCCGACCGCCTCGGTGGCCCTGACCGAGCGCATCGTCTGCGAGAAGGATTGTTGGGCGCCGCGGCGAAATATTTTTTCCTGCTGTTCCTCGCGTGCGAACGATTTGATCACGCGAATCCCGGCGAAACTTTCCTGCATTGTGATCGACATTAAAACGCCGCCCCGTTGTTCTCGCTGCACCGCTTCGCGTGCGCGCCGGCCAAAAATGCGGATGGGAACAATGCAAATTGGGAAAAGGACAAGGCTGACCAGGGTAAATTTCCAATCCATCAAGAGAAGTACGATGACCGCACCGACGATGCTAATCGGCTGTTTAAAAACATCACTGCTCACGCTCGCCAGCGCCTGCTGCATGTTGCGAGTGTCACTGGCGATGCGCGACATGAGAAGCCCGCTTTGCATTCGATTGAAGAAATCCATGGAGTGGTGCATCACCTTGGCGAAAAGCTGGTTGCGCACATCGTTCACCACTTTGTTGCTTACCCAGTTCATGTAGTAAGTGTTTCCGTAGGAACAGAGACTCCTGACCGCCATCACGAGGGGAATGGCGAGGCAAATCCAGACGATCGAATCGATCTTTGGTCCGACATTTAACATTTCGCGATGCGCCATCACTGCCCGCGGATTTGGTGCGGCGCCGTGAAAAACAAAGTTTGAAACCTGGAACACCGTCAGCGGCAAAACCGAGTTCACCAGACCGTAGGTGACCCCGAATGCGAGTCCGAGAGCGAAGCGCCATTTATAAGGGCCGGCATAGCTGTAGAGGCGACGGTACGGTTTCCATGCCGTCCGGATGGTTTCCCAGAACGAGAGTTTTACTTTGGCGCCTTCTGCCTTGCTCATAACGGTGGCGACGTTGCCGGAGCCGACAACAGCGTCTCCATAGCACCGATCACCCCCTCCGTCGAGATTTGGTTCATCGGCAACCGGGGCTGCTTGGGCACGAATTCGGTAAAAGGCGATGCCGATGCTCCCTGCAAGATCAACGCCGGACTTTCCCGCGGCCGCCAGTGAAACGGATTGGTCGGGCCGAACAAGACCACCTGCGGTGTGCGCGATGCCGATGCCAGATGCATCGGCGCGGAATCCACCGTGATCAACAAGCGTGCCCTGGCGATCAACGCCGCCAGCGTCAGCAAGTCGGTTTTGCCGGAAAGGTCTACAATTTCGTGGTGTACTTTCGACTTAATGTCGCTGATGTGCGTCTGCTCCAGCGGCAACGATCCGCCGGTCAACACCAGATCGACATCA
>CATPAT010000087.1 GCA_955652155.1 uncultured Chthoniobacterales bacterium
GTCGTGGCTCCTGCTGTCGCTTGCCCTGGTCGGATCGGGCTGCGCGCGAGTAGGCGCCTTCGCCCTGGGCCTGTGCCTCGGCGTGCACGCGAGTCTCGGCGCCTGGGGCCTGGCGGTGGTGTGCATCGTTACGGCCGCCAACGTGCGCGGCGCGAGAAGCTGGCGTTTAGTCCGATTATGTCCAACTTCGAGGGCGAGCGAGAAGGAATCTGGGACGAATACGATTGGGAGCGTTTCCTCAAGCAGCAGGATCAGCGAACAGAAAAGTACATGGAGCTGCTGGAGAGATACATCGACGATCCGCAACGCGACGAAATCATCGCCCGAGAAATGGGTTGGACGCAGATTCTGGGCGACGGCGATTGGAGCGCGGAGGTCGATGCACTCTTGGACGAAGATTGGCGTTTACAAAATGACGAGACTTCAAGCGGCGCCGAACAAAAACCGAGTGAAAGCTTTGAAGACAACATTCTCTATCGGGCAGCCTTCGCCCTGACGGTTTGGATCGACAAGCTGTTCGACCAAAACGCCTCGCTCCAAAACGAACCGGCGGCGATCAAGCTGGCTACCCACGCGGCACTGGCGAGCGCGAAACTGGCGGCAGCCCTGAGCGATGACGATGTGGACGAACTTGGGATGACCATCGCCTATCTAAAACGCGCCCTGAAAGCGATCATGGTTTCGTTGGATTCGGCGGCCAAATTGGTCTCCGAGAAGCTAATCGCGGCCCGGCAGTATTCCGTTCTCCAGCAACGACTTTTCCAGGTGCGGGACGGGATTATTACGTTGATGGGGGAATATCGCGGCGAATGGCGTCGCCGCCACGGCTCCGAAGGTTTTCGGGGTTGAATGAAATAGCCGCTAGTTCCGTCGAATTATGCGAACGGAAACGACTCCGGCTCAAGCCGATGTGTCGGAACTCGACCTGGTGAGACAATGTCAAGCCGGCGATACCGAGGCATTTGACCAGCTGGTAACCCGCTACCGGACAAGGGTATTCGCTATGATTTATAACATGGTCCATAACGAACAGGACGCCTGGGACCTGGCGCAGGACAGCTTTGTCAAAGCCTGGAAATCGATCGGGCGCTTTCGCGGAAAGTCGTCGTTTTATACCTGGATTTATCGGATCGTCATGAACGTGACTATCGACTGGCTGCGTAAGCGCCAAGTCAAAGCCGGCGGGGCCGAGTTTGATGACGCTATTCAGTTGAAAGAGATCGATCCCGCGTCTAAGACCGTGCCAAAGGCCGATCCGCTCCCGCACCAGCACCTGGAGCGGCAGGAAATCCGCGCCCGGATCGACCATGCCATCTCCCAACTCTCTCCCGAACACCGGGCAGTAATTTTAATGAAAGAAATCGAAGAAATGCAGTATCACGAAATCGCCGAAAGCCTGGGTTGTTCCATCGGCACGGTGATGTCGCGCCTGTTTTATGCCCGGAAGAAATTGCAGAATTCCCTGAGGGACGTTTATGAAAACGTTTGAAGAAAAATGGACTGCCTGGCTCGATGGACAATTGAGCGGCAAAGAATTAGCTGAATTCGAGGCTTCGCTGCCGGATTTGGAAGCGGCCGAAGCCGAAAAACGCGATGCGCTCAGGCTGGGCACGTTTTTGAAGGAACAACTCGCAGCTCAGGCACTGAGCAACGAGGAATTCTTTAGTCATCAACTGCACCAACGGATCGCGCACGCAAGGGAAGATCGTTCCCGTGACCGCGGAACGTCGACGTGGTGGACGATTCCCCGATTGGTTTGGTCGGGGGCGGCCGCGCTCGCGCTCTTTGTCATCACCACCGTAGTGCTCATGAGCCAGCATCAGCCCGGCGAGCAATCGGAATATCTCACCCAAATTCTGAATTCGCGCGTTGATCCGGCGGCCAATCCAAACGCGACCATCTACATTTTCGAGAGCAAGAACGACAACAAAGTAACGGTGCTGTGGACCGAAGGATTGCAATCGCTCCCGGCCGACTACGCAGCAAAATAATTCGACAATGCAGCTGAGGCCTTTGCTTCTCGCCGTGTTTTTCACCTTGGCGATAAGCGCGGCTTCGGCCAATGCGGAAAACGTGGTTTGGAGCGGCCTCGTCATCGCCGAAAACGTTCCGCAGCCGGCGCCGATTCCGCCGGAGCTGACCACCCTTGAGCAAACGCTCAAAGATCTTTTTGGTTACAACCAGTTCGAAGTGATTGGCCAATCAAACAAAACGCTCAAGACAGGCCAGGAAGATTGGCTCGCCAACAGCAAGTATTTTGGACTGCACGTCGATGCCCGGGGCGAGAACGACGCCGGTTACACGTTAAACCTCAAGCTCTACAAAGAAAATGAGGTCCTGCTCGAGACCGACGCGAACCTGAGCAAGAGCAGCCCACTCGTCATCAAAGGCCCACAAGTCGGCAGCGGACAGTTGCTGCTCGTTTTGGTGGTCAAGGATGACGGGCAAGCCCATCGACGTCGTCATGCTGAACCGGCGAATCCAATCACGACTGGATGGAATCGGTTGCGCCGAATCTTTCATGACGCTCTGCCCTAGTCGCTTGTTCAACGCGTTGATATGTCTCGCGATTGAACGTCTGCGTTAAATCGGCTAAGGGCAGAAATGCGGATTCGCGTTGGTCTCGTTACTTTGTTGGTGCTCCCCTTAACCATGAACGGAGAAAAACTTTACACCTTCGCAAACACTCCCGGTAAATTGCCGAAGCAAGTCGTCCCACTCGAATACTCCATCCGAATCGTTCCTGACGTAAGTAAGTTTACTTTTTCCGGAAGCGAAACCGTGAAGCTCAAGGCGAGCGCGCCGGTACATGAGCTGGTGCTCAATTCGCTCGAACTCGAAATCGCAAAGGCTTCGATCGATGGAACTCAATTATCACCAGCCGCGATCAAACTCGATCCAAACAACGAGCTGCTGACCATCGCGCTTCCTAACGAGCTGGCGATTGGCGAGCACTCCCTCGCGCTCGAGTTCAGCGGAACGATCACTCCAAAAGGCCGCGGCTTTTATTACATGCCTTATCAAGAGCAAGGCTCAGGCGCGAAAAAAATGGCGCTCGGCACCCAATTCGAACCGAGCGATGCGCGGCGATTTTTTCCGTGTTGGGACGAGCCGAGTTTTCGGGCGCGCTTCCAACTGACGGCAGTTGTGCCAGAGAATTGGCTGGCCGTTTCAAACATGCCGGTCGAATCAGAACGCAAGATCGATCCGCCTTCGCCAAATGCCGGTCCGGCTCGGACCTCCGGCGCGACAGGCATCGACAAAGAAGTGCGTTTTCAACCAACGCCGTCGATGTCGAGTTACTTGAATGTGTTCGTCGCCGGTGAGCTCGATGCAATCGAAACGAAAGCGGCCGGCACACAGATTCGCGTGATTGCCACCAAAGGAAAAGCCGAATGGGGCCGATACGCGCTCGAAAGCACGGCGCAAATCCTTGAGTACTACAACAATTACTTTGGCGTTCGCTATCCGCTTCCAAAGTTGGATCAGATCGCCATTCCGGGCGGTTTCGGCGGCGCGATGGAAAATTGGGGCGGGATCACTTACTACGAATCGGCACTTCTTTTCGATGCGAAGAAATCGTCCGCGTCGACGCGCCAGCGCATTTACGAAGTCGTCGCGCACGAAACCGCGCACCAATGGTTCGGCGATCTCGTCACTATGGCTTGGTGGGACAATCTTTGGTTGAACGAAGGTTTCGCCTCCTGGATGGGGAGTAAATGCACCGCGCATTTCAATCCGGACTGGGAAGTTTGGCTCGCCAGGAATATTCAGCGCGATCCAGCTCGCCGCACCGGAATCGCCAAGGAAGTCGCGATGGAAGGCGACGCAAGATCGACAACCCACGCCATCCAGCAGCCGGTTGCGAATGAATCCGACGCCAACAGCGCCTTTGACGACATCACTTATCGAAAAGGTCAAAGTTTTCTGCGAATGCTGGAAAGTTTTCTCGGCGAAGACGTTTTCCGCGACGGCGTCCGCCGCTACATAGCTGCGCATCAGTATTCGAACTCGACCACGGCAGATTTGTGGAACGCGCTCAGCGACGCTTCGGGAAAGCCGGTCGGCGAAATTGCCGCAGCGTGGACGGAACAACCGGGATTTCCGGTTGTAATGATGAAACGCGACGGCGAAAAAGTTTCGCTGAGCCAGGAGCGGTTCACCATTAATTTCCCGAACGCGCCGGCGCTGCAATGGAAGATCCCCGCCACCTACTCCGTGGTTGGCGAGAAGAAGATCGAGAGCCGTTTGATGACCGACAAAATCGAGAATCTGCCGGGTATCGCGGCCGATCGGGTGATCAAGTTGAACGCGAACGGTGCCGGCAATTATCGGGTCCAGTATGATGATTCGTCCTGGAAAGCGCTGCTCGGTGCACTGGCCAAGTTGAATCTGGAAGATAGCGTGAATTTGCTGAGCGATTCGTGGGCGCTGGTCCAGGCCAATCGCGCCGACGTTTCTCTTTATTTAGAGCTGATCGGGAAACTGCCCCGCGGGCATGAACTGGCCGAGCGTGATCAGATTGTTAACGCGTTCGATTACATCAACCGCCTTCTGATCGGCGAACCAGCGCGCGAGAAATTTCAGGGCTACGCCTGTTCGACTTTGCGACCTACTTTTAACGAGCTTGGCTGGGAGCCGAAGAAAAACGAATCACCACGCGATTCACTCCTTCGTGCAAGCTTGATCGTCGCGCTTGGCGATTTGAACGACCAGGAAGTCATCGACGGCTGCAAACAACGTTTTGAAAAGTTCGTTGCCGATCCTGCTTCGCTCGCACCTGACCTTCGCGCGTCTATTTTTTCCGTGGTTGGACAAAATGCTGATGAGCCAACTTGGAACAAGCTCCACGAACTCGGATTGAACACGACCAGTATCGAGGAAAAACAGAATTATTACGACGCGTTGACCACAGCGCGCGATCCGAAGCTGGCCGGAAAAGCATTGCAAATCTCGCTGAGCGACGAACTGCCGACCAGTCGCGCGCTTCACGTGGTCGGCAAAGTCGCGCGCTACAGCGGGCATCCCGATCTCGCCTGGGAATTCGCCAAGGCGAACATGAAAGCGCTGCTCGCGAAAACCGACGCTCTTGGCGCTAATACGTTCGCGCCGGGCTTGTTCGTTTTCTTTTCCGAAAAATCGCGCGCGGACGAATTGAAAACTTACGCCAAATCGAATTTGCCGGCGACGAGTGCAAAAGAAGTGGCCAAAGCGGTCGATGAAGTTGAGTTTCGCGCCGAATTCAAACAGCGGCTCGCGCCGCAACTAAATAGCTGGATCAGTAGCCAGACAAAACGCAATTAGCGAGTTACAAATTCGATTGCGACTGGTCTTGCTCGGGCGTGATCAAGAGCCGCATCGGGATCATCGATGATTCGTGAAAGCCGTGCTTGCGGAAAAATTCCTGAGCGAGGTTTTCAGGGCGGTCGGTCAGCAATGTGATCCGAAGAAAATTTTTCTGGCGCGCGAACTCGATCGCGTGATTGAGCAGCTTCGAACCATAACCGTGCGCCTGGTATTGTTTATGGATCACCAGATCTTCCAGCAAGATCACGAAACCGCCTTCGGCTGTGCTGATGGTGAAAAGCAAATTGATCATCCCGACGATGGCGCCATCGCGGCGCAGGACGAACACGCGACCCCGGCTCGGCTGTTCGAAAATCAATCGCAAACCACGGAGCTGTTTGTCTTTGTCCGGGCGAAAGTCGCTCTCCTGCGAGAACAAACCGCCGAGCATCTCGGATAATTCATCCAAATCAGCCTCGGTAGCCGGTTCAATGACGACTTTCTCGCTCACGCTTAGTGTGCTTTGCATTGCTTATTCGCAGAAATTGACCGGGCTGGCAACCCGCGATTGAGAGCATGTTCCGAGCGAGCTCGACTGGATCGACATCTTGCGCCCGACCAAATTGACAATGCCATCGCCCATCCTAATGTAACCGCTCTCAATTCGCGCCGAGCTTATTTTTCGGCCTTATGAAACGCACTTATCAGCCATCCAAACGAACGCGCAAGCAACAGCACGGTTTTCGCGCGCGCATGCGGACCAAGGGTGGACGCGCCACTCTCGCCCGGCGGCGTCAGCGCGGTCGCAAACGTCTCTTGCCGAAACGCGTCGAGCGCCATTTCGCGCGCCATACCCAAGCCTGATTTCCGACAATCTCGGTTCCGGTTCGCAAGGTCGACATCGGCCAAGATCGACATTCTATTGTTGAGTGGCGCAACAGAGCACCAGGATCGAGGACTACGCCTTTATCAGCGATACTCAGACCGGTGCGTTGGTTAGCCGTGATGGATGCGTGGATTGGCTTTGTTTCCCGCGGTTCGATTCCGGCGCCTGCTTCGCGTCGTTGTTAGGCACGCGTGACAATGGCCATTGGCGTTTCTGGCCGAAGGAAGAGATCGACCGGACCAGTCGTCGATATCGCGGAGATGCCTTGATTCTTGAAACGGAGATCGAAACCAAAGAAGGCGCCGTCCGGTTAATCGATTTCATGCCGCCGCGCGGCGAAAATCCCGACCTCATCCGCATCGTGGAAGGAATTCGCGGTCAAGTAGTGATACAAATGGAGCTCATCATTCGGTTCGATTACGGCCGCACGATCCCGTGGGTGCGAACCGGGCACGGCGGATTGGAAGCGATCGCAGGTCCGAACGGACTTATTCTGCGCACGCCGGTCAAAACGCGGGGCGAGGATCTGACGACAGTTGCCGAATTCACAGTCAAGAAAGGTGACCGCGTGCCGTTTGTCCTCACCTGGTTCGCATCGCATTCCCGGCCTCCTAAAAAAGTTACCCCCGACCATGCCCTGCGCGACACGGAAAGATATTGGAAAAAATGGGCGAAGCGCTGCCACCGCAAAACCCCATGGGACGACGCGGTGGTTCGCTCGCTTGTCGTCCTGAAAGGCCTGACGTATGGACCCACCGGTGGGATTGTGGCCGCGGCCACAACTTCTTTACCCGAGGAGATCGGCGGAGTGCGCAATTGGGATTATCGCTACTGCTGGTTGCGCGATGCGACCCTCACCCTGATCGCTTTGGTCGACGCCGGTTATCAAAGCGAAGCCAAGAGCTGGCGCGAATGGCTCTTGCGCGCAATTGCAGGCAGCGCCGATCAAATGCAAATCATGTACGGTGTCCGCGGCGAACGCCGTCTGGAAGAGCTCGAAATCCCTTGGTTGTCAGGGTACGAAAATTCAAAACCAGTGCGCATCGGCAATGCCGCTTCCAGTCAGTTTCAGCTCGATGTTTATGGCGAAGTCCTGGGGACGATGTATCGAGCGCACCAGGCCGGAATCGAAAATCGCGAGACCGATTGGCGTCTGCAAGTCGCCTTGATGAATTTTCTCGAATCAAATTGGAACAAGCCAGACGAAGGCATCTGGGAAGTGCGCGGCGATCCGAAACATTTCACCCACTCCAAAATGATGGCGTGGGTGGCTTTCGACCGCGCGGTTAAATTGGTTGAGGAATGTGGATGCCGGGGCGCGGAACATGTCGATCGATGGCGGAAAATTCGCGATCAAATCCATAAAGAAGTTTGCGCGCGCGGATTCAGTCCGGACAAGAAAGCTTTTACGCAGTATTACGGCTCGGATGCCCTCGACGCGAGTTTGCTCATGATGCCACTCGCCGGGTTCCTTCCATTTACCGACAAGCGAATACGCGGGACAATCGAAGGGATCGAACGCGAGCTGATGCAAGACGGTTTCGTCCTCCGGTATCGACCCGAAGAAGGCGTGGACGGTTTGCCAGGGAGGGAAGGTGTATTTCTGCCCTGCTCATTTTGGCTGGCCTCATGCTTGCATCGCGTCGACCGCAAAAAAGCGGCCCGTGAGCTCTTTGAGCGTTTGCTTTCTGTCCGAAACGATCTCGGATTACTTTCGGAAGAATACGACCCGAGATCAAAGCGGCAGCTCGGGAATTTTCCTCAGGCATTTTCGCATGTATCGCTCATAACCGCGGCTCTCGTCTTGAGCGATCAGCATCCGTCAATCGGCCCGTGACCTCGGCTGCGTCCAAAAAACCTGCTACCGCGACGCCCACTGTCATTAGCTAAGTCCAACTACCGTTAAATCTGGAAAATTACGAGTAATACCTGTCGCTTAAGAAGCGCGAGAATTATTTCGGAATTTGAACGAACTTCGCGACATGGAAGACGATGTTCTTCCAGCCTCAATCAAACGTCCCAATCAAGTTAACCGGCCGGCGAATAATGGAGATAGAAGTTGCGCGTTGTGCATCGCACGCGCCTGAGTAATTTCCGATTCTTTTGCGGACGTGCTAATTCGCACCGTTAGCTCAATTGGCAGAGCAAGTGACTCTTAATCACTGGGTTATAGGTTCAAGTCCTATACGGTGCAAAAGTCCGAGCCGGACTGGCGTTTTCGCTTGCCGCCCCCGAGATTGACAATTCACTCTGTGCAAGGTCGATGAAAATTTCGGTAGTCATTCCCGTTTTTAACGAGCGCGGCACAATTGAGCAGATCGTAAACGCGGTCCGTTCCGCGCCGGTGGAGAACATTGAAATCATCGTTGTGGACGACGCATCCACTGATGGAACTCAACAGCTGTTGAAAGAAAAAATTTCGTCGATGGTCAATCAAATCATTTATCAGCCCCGCAATTGCGGCAAAGGGGCGGCGCTCCGGGCCGGGTTCGCCGCTGCTACTGGCGATGTGATTTTGGTGCAGGACGCCGACCTCGAATATACGCCGGCCGATTATCCAACTTTGCTCGAGCCGATTCTTTCGGGAAATGCCGATGCGGTCTTCGGCTCACGCTTCATGGGCGGCCGACCGCATCGTGTTCTCTATTTCTGGCACATGGTTGGAAACAGATTTCTCACGTTGCTCTCAAACATGTTCACCAATCTGAATCTGACCGATTTAGAGACGTGCTACAAAGCGTTCCGGGCGCCGTTGGTAAAGAATCTTAATCTTCGCGAAGATCGGTTCGGGTTCGAGCCAGAAGTAACAGCAAAGTTGGCAAAGACGAGATGTCGCATTTACGAAGTGGGCATTTCTTATAACGGCCGCACCTACAGCGAAGGCAAAAAAGTGAATTGGAAAGATGGTGTCCACGCCGTCTACGCAATCTTGCGCTACAATTTGTTCGAGTAGCGCGGAAAGGCCGTCCTCTGGGATATCGAGTGCCTGCAATACGCCGGCTGGCGAAATAACTGCTTGACCATAAGCGGTATCCTAGCGCAAAGAACCGGTCGTGAAAGCCTTAGTTCGTTTCGCCGTTTTGTCAGGCAGCGTGGCCCTGACATTTTTCACCATGGCCGGTCCGGAGCCACTTCCAGTCAATGAATCAAAGAATGAAGCAAAGCCGGAAGAACCGCGTCTCTGGCAAGGTTTCTATATCGGCATCAACGCCGGGTATGCTTTCGATCTGGACACGGACGTCAGCGATCTCAATTTTTTGAACGCCGGACCTCCGGTGCGAACTTTTTCATTCGATTCCGATGGCCCAGTCGCGGGCGGACAGGTTGGATTTAACCTGCAACCATTAAATTGGCTGGTGCTCGGAATCGAGGGTGACGGCGGCTATTTCGGCGTCCATGGACGGGCGAGGCAGCCCGGCTCGGCTCCTAACGGCACATTCGCGACGATCGATCCCGGCGCCTACGTCACCGTTCGCGGACGGATCGGCCTGGCCCGCGATCGCTGGTTGCTTTATGTGACTGGGGGCTGGTTCGGTTCGAATTATGAGCGGAGCATCAACGACA
>CATPAT010000088.1 GCA_955652155.1 uncultured Chthoniobacterales bacterium
ATGCGGCCGACGAAGAAGACGCCGTGGAAAAACTGCCCGTTACTCCGGGCGCGATCGTGCCAGCTCGCGAACAACTTGGCGATCTGCTCCTGGAAACCGGCGATGCCAAGGCTGCGGTGAAGGAATTCAATTCCGCTTTCGCACAGGCGCCGAGACGTCGCGGGACACTGATGGGCATGGCGCGCGTCGCCGCGATGGGGCCAAAAGAATCAGATTAGGAATAGAGGTATTCGTCGTGGTACTCGCGCTGCGGCGCGAACTGGACGTTTTCGTTTCCGGTCTCCGGATATTCGAAAATTTTGCCTTCGTAATTGCGAATCACGATTTTTTCAGTGTCGTGATAGAGGACGTAACCGGGATTGATCGGCACTTTGCCGCCGCCGCCGGGCGCGTCGATCACGTATTGCGGAACAGCGTAACCGGTGGTGTGACCGCGCAAGCCTTCAATGATCTCGATTCCCTTCGCGACCGATGTACGCAGGTGCGATGAGCCGTTGATCAGGTCGCACTGGTAAATGTAGTAGGGGCGGACGCGGCACATGAGCAGTTTGTGCACGAGCGTCTTCATCGTTTCGAGATCGTCGTTCACGCCCGCCAGAAGCACGCTCTGATTGCCGAGCGGAATTCCGGCGTTGGCCAATCGTTCAAGGGCTTCTTTGACTTCAATCGTGAGCTCACGCGGATGATTGACGTGCACACTCATCCAAAGTGGATGATGTTTAGCGAGAATCGCGCACAGCTGGGGCGTGATTCGTTGGGGCAGGAAAATCGGAACACGCGTGCCGATGCGGAGAAACTCGATGTGCTTGATCGCGCGTAGTCGTGACAGCAACTTGTCGATCTTATCGTCGCTGAAAATGAGCGCGTCGCCACCGCTCAAGAGGACGTCGCGCACTTCGGTGTGTTGTTCGAGATAACGAAACGCTTCCTCAAAATCGGTGTGCAATTCCTGTTCGCCAACGCCGCTGACCACGCGACTGCGGGTGCAATATCGGCAGTAAGCCGCGCAACGATCGGTTACCAAAAATAAAACTCGGTCCGGATAGCGATGCACCAATCCTGGAACCGGCATATGCGAATCTTCGCCGCACGGATCGGCCATGTCGTAAGAGGACGACCAAGTCTCTTCGACACGCGGAATGACCTGACGCCGGATCGGATCGTCCGGATTCTTCTCCCGCGGGATCAGGTTGAAAAAATGTGGGGTCACCGCGAGAGCGAGTTTGTCGCCGGAAAGAAGCACGCCGCTGCGTTCTTCGTCGCTGAGATCGATATACTGCTCGAGCTGAGCCAGGGAAGTGACCCTATTCTTGAGCTGCCATTTCCAATCGTTCCAAAGTTCGGGCGCGATCCCGCCGTCGCGGGACCAATAGCCCGGCGCATGTGACACGAACTCTTTTCCATCACCATTCCGAGAAGCTTGCATTTTAGTAAGGACGAAAACGCTAAGACCGCTCGGATTTGTGTCAACGCGCGCACTGGAAAGTGCGCCCCGCACCCGAATTTTGGATGCAAACCCTCCTACTGCACGCTCACGAGGGTGCCGATCGGAATTTCCGCGAAGAGTTTTCTTGCAGTTTCGCCGGGCAAACGAATGCAACCGTGCGAGGCGGGATAATTTGGCACTACGCCCTCGTGCATCCCGAAATCGAGACAGCTCAGCCGCATGAAGTAGGGCATGTCGACGTGGTAAATGGTCGAACGATGATTGCGTTCTTTATCAGTGATGACGAAATAGCCGCGCTTGGTCGAATAACCTTCCCGACCGGTCGAACAGGTCGAATTCAACACCGGCACTCCGTCTTTGATCAACGCCATGTGTTGGGAAGCGAGCGAAATTTCAATGCGGAGGTGATCGGGAGGCGGTCCGCTGCCCAGAAGAATTTGCGCCGGCTGCCAATGACCAAGCTCGGCCGCAAAGTAAAGCGCGACCATCTTGTAACGGCCGGTGGCGCGATTGCGGTCAGCGCCTGCTTGCAATAGCACGCGGACATAATCGGTGCGGCCCAGTCCGGCCGCGAGCATCAGGCAGGTAACATCCCGGTCGTCCTCGATGTAATTGCGAAACGACTTTAACGGAAGCGCGTCGAGAAATTCCTTGTCGTATTTTGGCGGCAATGTCGTGTTCGCATCTGCGCCGCAGTCGAGCAAAGTCGTAAACAGAGGCGCGTTATCAGTGGCAATCGCGTAGGCGAGGAGCGGAACGCGTTTCCCCTCGGGCGTAGGCGGAGGAATGTGTTTTGAAAGCAGCAGGCGCACCGAATCGCGATCCCCTGCGCGCAGACAATTATCCAAGGCGCGCAAAGCGCCGGCACTCCATTGTTCGAGCCGCGGTAATCGCGAAAGAATTTCCTGCGCAATTTTTGTGTTAGCGCTCCCGAGCGCGAGCGTCAGCAGCTGACTGCTACCGCCGTAGGCTAATTCGAGATTCGGCGTCAGGCCCAAGAGAAGATCGACTATTTCGATTTTCTGAGCGGCAACCGCATAATAGAGCGCCGAATGACCTGCACCGTCTCGGGCAGCAATGTCAGTGACGTGTCCAGCCATCGCCCGAACCAACTCCAAGTCGCCATGCATTGCCGCAACCATCAACGGCGTCACTTCCGCGTTGTCCGCCAGATCGGCGCTGGCGCCGGCATCCAGCAGTTTCCGCGCGACGATCTGATCCTCGCGCAAGACCGCAGTGAAAAGCAAAGAGCGATCACTCGCTCCGCGAGCGTTTGGATCGTGACGCTGGCTAAAGTAGCGATCGATCAATGAAGTTTGCTGCGTGTCCATCGCGCGAACGAATTCAACTGCGGAGATGGGCTTGGGGGACTGGCGTTCAGAGGCAAGCCATGCAGCGGCGACCACAAAGAGGGCGGCCAAAATACCGACCGAAACCCGATTCAAGTTGAATGAACGCATATCCGGAGAGAAAACGATCAATAGTATACCATTAGTCAAGCGGCGTGCCGCTGCAATTCGCGTGCCCGGCCAACCCAGTGGACTGGCGGTGTTGAACGTTGCATGTTTGATGCTGTCCAACTTCGAACCGATGCGTTTACTCTCAGTTTCGTTTCTTATCGTAGCGCTAAACACGGTGCCGATCCTGGCCGCGACGCCGGAGATCGCACCGACGCCGACAGTTCCAGCGGCCGCCGCCGAGCAGGGCAAAGATGTCGTGCACCAGTTGAACAACGCTTTCGCCAAAGTGTTCGAGACGGTCGCGCCAAGCGTGGTCATCATCGAGATCTCAAAAAAGAACGACAACGAAACGTCAGCGTTCGAAGATTTGTTCTTTCAAGGTCCGCCGGACGAGAACAATCCGCGCCGGAACCAGCGAAATTTTCAACCGATCCAAAGCGAAGGCTCCGGATTCATCGTCCGGCCGGATGGTTACATCTTTACCAACTTCCACGTGGTCGAGGCCGCCGATAAAATCGACGTGAAACTGAAAGACGGCCGCGAATTTTCAGCCAAGGTAGTCGGCAGCGACGAGAAAACGGATATCGCCGTTATTAAAATCGACGCCAAAGATTTGCCGGTCGTGCAATTGGGCGACAGCGACGCGGTTCGGGTCGGGCAATTCGCGTTCGCGATCGGCGCGCCGTTCAAGCTCGATTACACTTTCACTTACGGCGTGGTCAGTGGCAAAGGCCGCAGCAAATTGCTCGCGACCAGCGGCTATTCGATTTCGGATTATTTACAAACCGACGCGTCGATCAATCCCGGCAACAGCGGCGGGCCGCTTTGCGATATCGACGGTAGGGTGATCGGCATGAACACGTTGATCAATGGCATCAACCGTGGTCTTGGCTTCGCCATTCCAATCAACATGGCCAAAGAAATCGGCGACGAGCTGATCGCCGGGCGCAAGATCATGCGCCCGTGGCTCGGGATTCGAATCGAAACGCTCGGGGATGATCCCTCCATCCGTGATCTGTTCAAAGGGATCGAGAAAGGTGTGGTCGTGCGGACGATCGAAGCTGACGCACCCGCTTACAAAAGCGATCTGCGGCCGTTCGACGTCATTACTCAGGTCGATGCTAACTCCGTGACCACGGACTCGCAGCTGCAGCATGAGATTTTGAAAAAGAAAATCGGCCAAAAGGTTGAACTAACGGTTTGGCGAAAAGGCCAAACGCTCAAGGTCCCGGTCACGACCGGCGAATTGCCGAATGAAATTTCACGTGCTTCCAACGAGCCCGCGCGTCCGCCACAAAACCGAGAAGAAGAAGTCGGAAAATTTGGTCTACAGGTCCAGGAGTTGAGCAAAGAAATGGCGCAACGCTTCAAACTCGGCGTTCAACGCGGCGTGATTGTGACCGACGTGACCGAGAACAGTCTCGCCGCCCAACAAGGAATCGAGCGCGAAGACGTAATCACCGAAGTGGATGGCAAACCGGTGACCGATGTAAAAACCTTTCGCGAAGCCTTAAACAAGGCCGATCCCAAACGGGGCGTGTTACTCTATCTCGATCGCAAAGGCAGCAAAACCTTTGCGGTGCTAAAAGCCGGCGGCGGCGAACCGCCAGACGATCGCTAGGATCGACACGTAGCTGCCCTAACCCATCTGCCTGACCTGCTTCTTCATCCTTTCGGCGATCTTTTTCAGGTCAGCGAGTAGCGACTCCGCAATCGTCGGTAATTCACCGAGCCAAAACGCACCGATTGTTACGCGCGGAAATTTTTGCAGGGGCAGGAGTCGCAATTCCTTTGTGATTTTGCGGCTGGGCAGGAAAATGGAACTCCCTATGCCAAAGCCGAGCGAAGTATAGATATCGATCAAATCTAGAGATACGACTTCGATCGCCGTCGACCAGTGCAATCCAAGTTTTCTTAAGCCCGCTTGGAAATTCTTTGAGAGAACTTCGTTCGAAGATAATGAAATCAACTTTTCCGTAGATCGGCCATTTCGAAACAGATCCGTGATCACACGAATCTTGGATTGGCGTGGAACGACTAGAACAAGCGGCAGTTGAACGAGATCGCATGTTCGAAACGATCCTGCGGGCGGGCTTTCGAGTTCGGTAATGGCAATATCAATCTCGCGGCGTCGCAGTAATTCTTCCGCGCTCGCTTGATTCACATCGTGCAAAATAAGTTCCAAATCTGGATATTGGCGTTTGTAGCCCGCTAGGATGACAGGCAAGTAATCGCGCAGAATGCGCTCCGGCGCGGCGAGTCTTAAGTGCTCGTGGGCATGTCCCCGGACGTAAGCCGGTAGATAGCCGAGTCCGGCAAAGAATGGTTCGATCTCGCTAAATAGCTTTGCGCCCGCTGGCCTGAGTCCAAACGGCCGACGATCAAAGAGCCGCACGCCGAGTGCTTTCTCTAGTTGTGACAATTGTCCGCTGATTGCCGGCTGCTGAATCCCGTATGGCATACGGCGCGACGCCGCGCTGATGCCGCGATGCTTCACCACATGATAAAAAAGCTCGAGGTGATGAATATTAATTCCGAAACATCGCTTATATCAATGTTTCTATCAATAATTATCGATTAACACAATCGATCGACAAAGCGGATGATGGATCCGCTATGAATATCCTCATTATCTTCGGAATCGCGGCCGGCTGCATTGTGGCCGAGCGGTTGTGGCCCGCTATGAAACTGCCACGGGGTCAATGCCTGGTGGGGCCGAGTGATTCTGATCAATTCCATCCAGCTCGGAATCACGGTTCTTGCAGGCCAGACTTGGAATCGCTGGCTCAATCACTGGTCGTTACTTCATCTCAGAGACGAACTCAGCGATTGGGTGTCAGCAATCGTCATCTATGTCTTTTCGACGTTCGTTTATTACTGGTGGCATCGATACCGCCATCAATCCCAGTTTCTCTGGCGGACCTTGCATCAAATCCACCATTCCGCCCGAAGGCTGGAGATTTTAACGAGTTTTTACAAACATCCGGTCGAGATTTGGATCAATTCGTTGCTTAGCAGCGTAATCGTCTATCCGCTCTTTGGTGGCAGCGTCCGGGCCGCTGCTTATTACACCGTCCTCATTGCAGTTGGCGAATTTTTCTATCACTGGAACATCAACACGCCGTCATGGCTTGGTTACATTTTTCAGCGCCCTGAGTCTCACCGGGTTCACCATCAGTTTCGGTTTCTTGCCGACTTGTATCGGCTGCTCAAAGCGCTGGGCTTGCGCGGCCGCGAGAACACCAATGATGGAGACGGCGGCAGTTCAGCAGGATTCGTTTTCTGCAAAGAATTCGCTTCATCGAGCGTTAGGTATGCTGGCTTTTAGCTATCCCGCACTCGACGGCGCTACTGTGGTTCGGCTAAGTCTTGCGGCCGCCGAGCGCGACCAGCAAGATCCCGCCGGCGAGACAGATGCCGCTTACGACCGGCGGAAAACTGATTCCATGACCTTCGGTATGCTTGATTTCGATCGGCCCTAGTTGGGCGTCTTTTTTTTCCTCTCTCCAACCCAGGCCGCCGTAAGCGAAGCCGACAATGCCGACGATGATGAGAATGATGCCAATTATTCCGGCTGGTTTCACAGCGCGGATGCTACAGCGGTCTGCGCCCGGTGATCAATTGGATAATGAGCACAACCAGCGCAATCACGAGCAAAAGATGAATGTAAGCGCCGAGAACGTGGAACCCGACAAAACCCAGAAGCCAAAGAATCAACAGAATAACAAAGATGGTCCAAAGCATATAAAAACCCTTCGTTTGAGGTTGTTAAATATGGTTCGTTTCGTCGCTGGCAGCTGCGCTTACCGAAAATAGCGCGGCGGCGCGATCTCCTAATGGCCGGCTTTCTTTAGGACGGCACGCAAATCCCAGCCACTCTGCTCGAGCTGCGCTCGCGCGGAAGCATAGTCGCACTCCGTTAGCTCGGCCACCATCCGCGTCGCCCGATCGCGCAATTTCGTGCTGGACGTGTTCAAATCGATCATCAGATTTCCGCGGACTTTGCCGAGAGCGACCATCGCGCCAGTGCTGATGATGTTGAGCGCGATTTTGGTGGCTGTTCCCGCCTTCAATCGCGTCGAGCCGGTCAGAATTTCGGGACCGACTGCGAGATCAATCACAAGATCGGCAACTACCTTTTGCTCGCGAGCCGGGTTGCAGCTGAGCAAAACCGTCTTCGCGCCTAACGACTTCGCGCGCGCGAGCGCGCCTAAAACAAAAGGGGTCCGACCGCTCGCCGTGATTCCAATGACAACATCGACATCTTTGATGCCGCGGCGATCGATCGCGAGCGCGCCGTTGCTCCCCTCGTCTTCCGCTCCTTCCACACTCCGCTGCAACGCGCTCGCGCCGCCGGCAATGATGCCTTGGACGAGTTCGGGCGATGCCCCGAAGGTTGGCGGGATTTCGCTGGCGTCGAGCACGCCGAGACGGCCACTGCTGCCTGCGCCGATGTAAAACAGCCGGCCACCTTTGCGGAGCGACTCAGCAACGAGCTCGATCGCGCCCGCCAGTTCGGCAATCGCCGCGCGCAACGCTTCTCCGACAAATTTTTCTTCGTCGACGAAAAGTTTCACCAACTCCCGCGCGCTCATCTTCTCGAGATTTTCAGAGCGCGGATTGCGTTCCTCGGTCAACGCCGCCGCCAGGTCGTCGATCTTGTCCGGAGCAGGCTCGGTTCGAATCTCGGGCCAGCTCTGCATTTCTGTCGCCAGCCAGGCCGCGCCAAATTCCGGGGCTCGCTCGGAATTCGCCACCCGCGCATCGGGCAGCGTTTTTTTCAAACGCCGTCGAAACGCGTGATTATAGATCGAGTCTCTCTGAAAGAGGCCGCCGAGCAAAACTACTTTCGGCGCGAGCGCATGCAGCCTGGTCGCGACGGCTTCGGTGTATTCGCAAAGAACCCGCGCGCCTTCTTCGATGATCTCCATAACGCGCGAATCTCCGCTGGCGGCGGCTTCAAACACGACCGGCGTCAGCATCGCCACTTCCATTTTGTCGGCGGTCTGGGCCCAGCGCACGAGTTCATCGAGATTGTTCAGCGACAACGCGCGTAAAACCTTCGTGGTAAACTGCACTTCGCCACGGTGCAGGTCGTATTCGCGCAGAATCAAGCGGAGCGCCTGCAAGCTGAGAAAATAACCGCCGCCGGCGTCGCCCAGAATGTGCCCCCAACCACCGGCATTTTCGATCCGCTTGTCCCGACGACCGGTAATGGACGAGCCGCTTCCGGCGTTTACAACAATTCCATCGCCGTGACCAAGCCCCGCGGCTAAACCGGAATCGCGGTCGCTCCCGACCACAATTTTCGCCTGCGGCCAAATCTCGGCGCAGAGGCGGGTGAGCGATTGTCGATCTTCTTCCGTCCCGCAGCCCGCCAGAAAAATGCCGGCGGATGTAATTTCTTTCGGCAATTCGCTAAAAATCGCCTGCAATTCCCCAGGCGTGGCGAGGCGAAGATTCGCCGGAGGCAATTTTCCCTGACCCAAAATGCACAGTTCATTCCCGGCGCGTTCGACCAAAACCCAGGCCGTCTTGGTTCCGCCGCCCTCAACGCCAAGGATTTTTTCGCCGCCGTTCATTGTCGATCTTTGCCGTGTTTGTATCATGCTTCATGGCCAAAGACGAGGCTCAAGCGGCGAAGCGGATCGCACAGCTCAGGGGCGAGATCAAGGAGCACGATCGCCGCTATTATGAGGAAGCTGCGCCTACGATCAGCGATCGCGAATACGACCGGCTTTATAGGGAGCTTGTCGATCTGGAGGCGAAATTTCCCGATCTCGTGACTCCGGACTCGCCGACTCAGCGGGTTGGCGGCAAGCCGCTCCAAGCGTTTGCGCAAATTCAGCACCGGGTTCCGATGCTTAGCCTAGACAACACTTATTCCGAAGATGAGGTCGCAAATTTCTACAAACGGATCACGCGGCTTTTGCCGGACGAAAAGATCCCGGTCGTGATCGAACCGAAAGTCGACGGAGTGGCGGTGTCGGTGATGTATGAAAATGGCCGGCTTAAATACGCCGCCACCCGCGGCGACGGGTTGGTCGGAGACGACATTACGCAAAACATTAAAACGATCCGGTCGGTGCCGCAGCAACTGCGCGGCTCAGCACCAAAGGTTTTCGAAGTGCGCGGAGAAGCCTATCTCGACAAAGATGGCTTCAAGAAATTGAACAAAGAACGGGAAGCCGCAGGATTACCGCTGTTCGCGAATCCGCGCAACGCCGCTGCCGGTTCCCTCAAGCATCTCGATCCCAAGGTTGCCGCGCAGCGTCCGCTTGGAATGGTTTTTTACGGAACCGGCGCGACTGAAGGCGCAGATGTCGATCTTCATTCCAAAATTTTCCCTTTGTTCAAAAAACTGGGACTGCCGACACACGAGGATTGGTGGTTAGCTGATTCGGTCGAGAAAATCCTGAACGCGATCCGCGATCTCGACGAGATTAGACATGACTTTCCATACGAAACCGACGGTGCGGTAATCAAAGTGGACGCGCTCGCTCAACGGGAGCGGCTCGGATTCACCGCCAAATCACCGCGCTGGGCGATCGCTTACAAATACGCAGCCGAGCGAGTCGAAACGAAGTTGCTCGACATCAAAGTTCAAGTCGGACGGACGGGAATTCTGACGCCAGTGGCCGTGCTTGAGCCGGTGCTGGTCAGCGGCAGCACGGTCTCGCGCGCGACGTTGCACAACGAAGATGAGATCAAGCGCAAGGACATCCGGATCGGCGACACGGTCGTGATTGAAAAGGCCGGAGAAGTCATTCCGGCCGTGGTCGAAGTCGTGAAATCGAAGCGTCCACGCAACGCGAAACCATTCGATTTCCTGAAACACATTCACGGCAAATGTCCGGTTTGTGGCGGTGAGGTCCGGCGCGATCCGCAATTTGTGGCCTGGCGTTGCGAAAATCTGCAATGCCCCGCGCAGACCACACGGCGCGTGGAGTTTTTCGCAGCCCGTGGCGCGCTCGATATTGAAAGCGTCGGCGGAATCGTTGCCGATAAACTGGTCGAGCGCGGACTGGTGCACGAGCCGCTCGATCTGTTCGAGCTGAAGGTCGAGCAACTTGGCAAGTTGAACCTCGGCACGGAGGAAAATCCCCGCATCTTCGGGGAGAAGAACGCTACCAAAGCGATCCAAGCGATTGAACGCGCGAGAACTTTCCCGCTCTCGCGCTGGCTTTATGCGCTCGCGATTCCAGACGTCGGCAAAACGACGGCAACAGACCTCGCGCGTTTCTATCAAACAATCGAGGACGTGTCGAACTCCAAACTTCTCAGCGACGTCCTCGCTTACCATGAAACCAAAGGTGACAAGGAGGCCGCGAAGGAAATCGCCGATCGATTGATCAAGTCCGGTTTCGCCCAGCGATCGAAAAGCAAGATCGACAAGCACGGCGGCATTGTCACTGAAGTCGGACCAGTTGTTGCGAAAAGTGTGCTCGATTTTTTTGCATCGTCGGCCGGCAAAAAAATGCTTCAGCGAATGAAACAACTAGGAGTTCGTCCGAAAAGCGAAAAGGTTTCCGCCAAAAAAATGGCCGACTTGCCATTGGCCGGAAAAACCTTTGTCCTCACCGGCACGTTGCCGTCAATTTTTTTTTTTTATGATTCGGCGAAAATTGAGTTGTTCTGTGTGTTTGTCTTCGGCAGCGTCAGTAAAAAAAC
>CATPAT010000089.1 GCA_955652155.1 uncultured Chthoniobacterales bacterium
CGGATCCAGTTCATGTTTAGAACGCAAATCGCACCATCTCGATCCTCGCGGTGATTTCGACGTGTTCGTTGCCAACAATGAATTTTATCGCACTTGTCGGCGGCGGAGTGGTTCCGGCGGTCGCGGTCGTCTGTTCCCGAGCCGGCCCCTTCAATTGCTGGTTGCGAACGTACAACGTCCGAACAATGAAAAATTGCTGCTCTGAGCTCCCAATCTGATTCAAAACTTTGCGCGTCGCCGACGGCGAAGCCGTGAATGTAAGATCGACAGTCTCGCGCTCGAACACTGCCGGCGCGGCGTTGGCCGCGCCGGCCGGTTTGCGCACTGCTGGAGTCGTAGCTGCCGGAGCCTGCCCTGAGTCCGTCGAATGGGTCTCCGGCGGCAGAATTCGTTTCACGACCGCGATTGCATCCACGCGTGCGTCGATCAAAATGCCGAAGAGCAATTCAACTTGCGCCAGTTCTTGCCCGAGCAATGGCGCGGCGGCCGTCGTTGGCAACGTGGTTCTGAATTCGTCGAAGCCGAGATGAAAATTTTCCGGAAGTTTCACACGGTTAGTCCGAGCTTTTTCGGTGGTGTTGACAATTGCCCGACGCAAGCGCGATTGAAATTCATTCGGTGCAATCGGCTCGACCGGCAGGACCCGCGCTTTTAGCTCTTCTTTTAACTTGGTAAGGGTCGCGCCGTAATCATTGAGCGCGGCCTGCGTTTTCCGGAAATTCCCCTCGTTCGGGAAAGGATTGAGATGTTCAAGACGATTGTGCTCGGTCGCGGCTTCATTGAACTGGGCGGACGCTTCGGTAAAGCCGCTTCTGGCGCGGAAGAGAAACCAAAGCGCGACCAGCGCGGTGACCGCGAACGCGATCAGGAAATTCCCAAGCCAGCGATTTTCGCGATACCAGTTCATGGCAACTTCACCGGTTTTTTAAGGTCCAGCCGCAATTCGTAGGGAAACGCCCACTGTGTGTCGTTCGGGATCGTTGATTTGATCACGCGCGCCTGATTCTTTGGATCGACGTTGAAAAACGGTGAACGGGCGAGGTTCCGAAAGTAATCGACCACGACTTCCTGCTGTTTCGGGTTGAACAAATAGAGTCCGCGCAGAAGAACGCCATCGATCGCTGCGCTTCCCGCTTGCCCCTTCGTTGTCGATCTTGCAACGACAGCTGGCGGCACGATTTCGGCCGCGCGTTTCTCGTCAACGCCCACCGGCTTTCCGCCCGACATTGGCACGAGCTCGGTGATCCAAATGTCTTCCTTCGGCAGCCGCGCGTTTAGATCTTCGAGAATTTCTATCCAAAAAAACCGATCGTTAATGGCGGCGGCAAGTGGCGCGGCAACGGCGTCGAGCGATCCCGCTTGTTTGCGCAACTTGTCGATTTTCGCTTCCGCTGCCCGCATCGGCAGATTGATGTTTGTAATCTTTGCGGCGCCAAACCGAGCCACCTGGGCGGCGCGGGTGTAGTAGAATCCCCAGCCCAGTAACGCAAGGACCACCGCGGCGGCGGCCATCACAAAAAACGGGCGCCGCTTTTCCAGTTCCTGCCGGCGCACGACAACGGCCGGGGGCAAATTCAGCTCCATCGGGCAGGCGCTCACTGAACGAAGCGCCAACCCGACCAGCTCGCCGAGCAAATGCGCCGAGCGCGTCAATTCGTTGACCGGTGCGGAATGCGCTACTGCAACATTGCGGAGAGGATTAAAAAATTCGATCGGCACGTGCAGCTTCTCGCGAAAAAATTCGCGCATGTAGGGAGTGCTTGCGCTTCCGCCACAAAGAAAAACACGCTCGGGCGCGTTGCCCTGTTGCTGCGCGCGATAATGGCTGATGGATCGCATCACCTCTGCGTGAAGTCGCGTCATGGTGCTGCGCATGAGTTTGGAAACGCGCGCGACCTCGGGGTTCGCCGGCTCCGCATAGGCGCCACCAAGACTGACAAAGCCGTCGCGCTTCTTGCGAAATTCTGCCGCCGCAACCGGCTCATTGAATTCTTTCGCAATTGCTACCGTGATTGAACTCCCTCCAACTGGAACGCTGCGCGAGAAAATTTTCTGCGGCTCGATGAAAACCAGATTGGTAGTGCGCGCCCCGATATCGACGAGTAACGAGCAGCCGCCGAGGTCCGCGTAGTTATAACGAAAGGCGTTGTAAAGCGCCATGCTGGCAACACCGACAATCTTCGTGCGCAGCCCTGTTTCTTCGACCGCGGCGTTGATCTCATCTAGCAGATCCGCCTTGATCGCGACCAGCACGACCTGGACTTGCTCGTCACCGCCTCCGCCGATCAGCTGGTAGTCCCAAACGACCTCGTCGATCGGGAACGGCACATTTTGTTGCGCTTCAAAGGCGATGATCCGTTCGATTTTTTCCTCTTCTACCGCAGGCAGCTTCACAAAACGGGCGAATACTGATTGCGCAGGAATGGCGTAATTGACCGCTTCGTGCCGGATTTGAAGTTCGGCCATCATTTCGCGCAACGTCGCGGAAATTTGCGTGTGCCGGATCTCCTCGCCCGCGGGATCGATTAAAACTTCGCGCAACCGGTAGTTTTGCAGAACGAGGCCGCCCTCCGCTTTTGCCTGAAATTCCGCGAGCCCGATCGTCTGCGACCCGAGATTGAGGCTGATGATACG